>NZ_JBFBGK010000089.1:0-36411 GCF_040684615.1 Streptomyces sp. NPDC089919 | reverse complement strand
CGGCTGGTATGCCGGGCGCAGCCCGGGCTCGCACCGCCGCTCCGCGACGGTCGCCTCAAACGCCGGCGGGGCTGGTAGGGGTACAGCGGGGCTCCGCCCCGTAGCCCGGCACCGCCGCTCCACGACCGGCCGCCGCGCCGAAGCGGCATGGCCTACTCCACGAAGAGGCCCCGCGCCGCCGCGCTCGTGTCGAACTGCTCCAGGCGGGACTGGGCGTCGGGGAGGGCGTCGGCCATGGCTTCGAGGAGGACACGGCCCAGCAGCATCGGGGCGCAGGCGGTGTCGAAGGCCAGTCCGGTGCCGACCGCGGCCGGGATCAGCAGGTCGGAGTGGCGGGCCACCGGCGCGAAGGCCGAGTCGGCGACCGTGACGACGGTCAGCCCGGCCGCCCGGGCGTACTCCAGGGCCTCGATGACCTCCCGAGGATGCCGCGGGAGCGCGAAGCAGAGCAGGGCCGAGGCCCCGGCCCGGACCGCCGCGTCGATCCGGTCGGCCAGCATCGTGCCGCCCTCGTCGAGCAGCCGTACGTCCGGGTGCACCTTGGCGGCGAAGTACGCGAAGCCGCGGGCCTGCGAGGAGGCGGCCCGCAGCCCCAGCACCGGCAGCGGCCGGGAGGCGGCCAGCAGCCGGCCGGCCCGCTCGGCGGGCCCGGGGTCGGCGAGCATCGCGGACAGGTGCCGCAGGTTCTCGATCTCCGCCTCGACGGCCTGCTGGTAGGAGTTGTACGAGGTCTCGGCCGCGGCGGGCCGCCCGCCGGCCGGGGCCACCTCGCGCAGGTGGCGCCGCAGCGCCGGGTAGCCGTCGAAGCCCAGGGCCACCGCGAAGCGGGTCACCGAGGGCTGGCTCACCCCGGCCAGCTCCGCGAGCTCCACGCTCGACAGGAAGGGCACGTCGTCGGCCCCGCGCACCATGCAGTGCGCGATCCGCCGCTGGGTCGGCGTCAGCCGGTGCCCCTCGAAAAGCTTCTGCAGCCGCGCGGCCGGGCCCTCGCCCGGGCCGCCGGTGATCTCGCCGGTCATCCCGCCCCTCCCGTCCATCCGCCCCCGCCCGATCCATTCAGTCACCCTGCACTCTGCATTCATCTATGCAGGACGGCAAGCCGCAGCGGTACGGGAAGGGCGTGGGAGAGGGGGTGAGGCGGGGCCGCCGCACCCCCGGCAGGGAACCGGGGGGCGGGACGACGGCGGACCCCGCCCGAGGACGCGGGCCGGGTCAGGGCCGGGTTCCCGCGTCCGGGGCGCCCCGTGCGGTCCGGGAGCCGCTCCGGAGGCCGTGGCGCCGATCGGTGGGCCGGCGGGCCCCTCGGAGACCCGCCGGCGACCACCAATGTGCCCGAGCCGTGTTAAGCCGGTGCTGCGCTCACGTGACGCGCCCGTACCGATTGCGCGAAGCGAACGCCCGCCGTTCGTACGTCACTTCGAACGGCGTTTCGGACACCGTGCCGGGCACGACTCCGAACGGCGGGCGGTCCGGGGTCGGTTACTTCGCGCCCTTGGCCAGGAAGGCCAGCAGGTCCTGGCGGCTGACCACACCGGTCGGCTTGCCCTCGACCAGCACGATCGCCGCGTCGGCCTGGCCGAGCGCGGTCATCAGGTCCGCCACCGGCTCGCCGGAGCCGACCTGCGGCAGCGGCGGGCTCATGTGCTTCTCCAGCGGGTCGGAGAGCGAGGCGCGCTGCGCGAAGAGCGCCAGCAGCAGCTCCTTCTCCACCACGGAGCCGATGACCTCGGCGGCCATCACGTCCGGGTGGCCGGCCCCCGGCTTGACCACGGGCATCTGCGACACGCCGTACTCGCGCAGCACCTCGATGGCCTCGCCCACGGTCTCCTCCGGGTGCATGTGCACCAGCGAGGGCATGGCACCGGCCTTGTCGGCGAGCACCGCGCCGATGCGGGCGGCCGGGCCGGCCTCCTCGAGGAAGCCGTGCCCGGCCATCCACTCGTCCGAGAAGATCTTGCTGAGGTAGCCGCGGCCGCTGTCCGGCAGCAGGACGACGACCACGTCGTCCGGACCCAGGCCCTCGGCGGCGCGCAGCGCGGCCACCACGGCCATCCCGCAGGAGCCGCCGACCAGCAGGCCCTCCTCCTTGGCCAGGCGGCGGGTCATCTGGAAGGAGTCCTTGTCGGACACCGCGATGATCTCGTCGGTCACCGTGGCGTCGTAGGCGGTGGGCCAGAAGTCCTCGCCGACGCCCTCGACCAGGTACGGCCGGCCGGAGCCGCCGGAGTAGACGGAGCCCTCCGGGTCCGCGCCGATGACCTTGACCGCGCCGCCGGAGGCCTCCTTGAGGTAGCGGCCGGTACCGCTGATGGTGCCGCCGGTGCCGACGCCCGCGACGAAGTGGGTGATCTTCCCCTCCGTCTGCTCCCACAGCTCGGGACCGGTGGTCTCGTAGTGCGAACGGGGGTTGTTCGGGTTGCTGTACTGGTCCGGCTTCCAGGCGCCCGGGGTTTCCCGGACCAGGCGGTCGGACACGTTGTAGTACGAGTCCGGGTGCTCCGGGTCGACCGCGGTGGGGCAGACCACGACCTCGGCGCCGTAGGCGCGCAGCACGTTGATCTTGTCGAGCGACACCTTGTCGGGGCAGACGAAGATGCACTTGTAGCCCTTTTGTTGGGCCACGATGGCGAGTCCGACACCCGTGTTGCCGCTCGTGGGCTCCACGATGGTGCCGCCGGGCTGCAACGCCCCGCTCTGTTCGGCCGCCTCGATCATGCGGACGGCGATGCGGTCCTTCACGGACCCGCCCGGGTTGAAGTACTCGACCTTGGCCAGAACCGTCGCCTGAATGCCTTCGGTCACGTGGTTGAGCTTCACCAGCGGGGTGTTGCCGACGAGGCTGATCATCGAGTCGTGGAATTGCACCATGTTCTCCAGGGAGGGGACTCCACGGGTTCTCCGGGAGGTCCGGCCAGAGTATGCGGAAAGCGATTGGTCGACCGGCAGTACGGGGCAGGTAGAGGCGTGTACGGCCGGGTCCGGACGAGGAGGTGGCTGGAACGGTGTCGAGGGCGAGGACGGCGCGCCGGATCGCGGCGGGCGCGGCATACGGCGGTGGCGGGATCGGTCTGCTCGGCGCCGCCGCGGTGGGACTGGTGCTGGCCGAGGTCCAGCTGGCGAAGCAGCAGATCGGCACGGGCCAGCCGGATCCGCCGCGGGCGGACGGCCGGTACGGCACGGAGTACGGCGGCCCGGACGCCCGGCCGCTGAAGCTGGCGATGCTGGGCGACTCGACCGCGGTCGGGCTGGGCGTGCGGCGGGCCAGGCAGACGCCCGGCGCGCTGCTGGCCTCGGGGCTGGCGGCGGTCGCGGAGCGGCCGGTGGACCTGCGCAACGTCGCGATGTCCGGGGCGATGTCGGACGACCTGGACCGGCAGGTGCGGCTGCTGCTGGAGGACCCCTCGCAGTACGTCCCGGACGTCTGCGTGATCATGATCGGGGCCAACGACGTCACCCGGCGGATGCCGCCGACCCAGTCGGTCCGGCTGCTGACCGCGGCGGTCCGGCGGCTCCGGACGGCCGGCGCGGAGGTCGTGGTCGGCACCTGCCCGGACCTCGGCACCATCGAGCCGGTCTACCAGCCGCTGCGCTGGGTGGCCAAGCGGGTCTCCCGGCAGCTGGCGGCGGCCCAGACCATCGGGGTGATCGAGCAGGGCGGCCGGACGGTCTCCATGGGCGACCTGCTGGGCCCGGAGTTCGCGGCCAACCCGCGCGAGATGTTCGGCCCGGACTCCTACCACCCCTCCGCCGAGGGGTACGCGACGGCGGCGATGGCCGTGCTGCCGACGCTGTGCGCGGCGCTGGGGCTGTGGCCGGGCTCGGACCGGCTGGACACCACGCGCAACGAGGACATGCTGCCGGTGGCCCAGGCGGCCTCGGCCGCGGCCTCGGTGGGCGGCACGGAGGTCACCGGCGCCCGGGCCCCCTGGGCCCTCCTCAAGCACCGCCGCCGCCGCCGGGTCCCGGCCCTCGACCCGGCCACGGTCGAGGAACCGGCCCCCTCGGACGCCTCCGAGGTGTGACCCGGCCGGCCCCGGATCCCCCGCACCACCGCTGCGCGACGGTCGCCTCAATCGCCGGCGGGGCTGGATTTTCCAGCCCCGCCAGCGATTGAGGCGCGGGGTCCGGGGCGGAGCCCCGGAATTGCACCCCGATGCGGCCCTCGTCACACGGCATGCCCGGTGACCTGGACCGTACGGACCGGTAACTTCACATGCGGTCCGCCCGTTTCCGCCACACCGCCTGGAGCCGTGATGCCCGAAGCCGTCATCGTTTCCGCTGCCCGCTCGCCGATCGGCCGCGCCTTCAAGGGTTCGCTGAAGGACCTCCGTCCGGACGACCTGACGGCGACGATCATCCAGGCCGCGCTCGCCAAGGTCCCCGAGCTGGACCCGCGCGAGATCGACGACCTGATGCTCGGCTGCGGTCTGCCCGGCGGCGAGCAGGGCCACAACCTCGGCCGCATCGTGGCGGTCCAGATGGGCATGGACCACCTGCCGGGCTGCACCATCACCCGCTACTGCTCCTCCTCGCTCCAGACCTCCCGGATGGCGCTGCACGCCATCAAGGCCGGCGAGGGCGACGTCTTCATCTCCGCGGGCGTCGAGATGGTCTCCCGCTCGGTCAAGGGCTCCAGCGACGGCCTGCCCGACACCCACAACCCGCTCTTCGGCGAGGCCGAGGCCCGGACCGCCGCGGTCGCGCAGAGCGAGGGCAGCGACTGGCACGACCCGCGCGCGGACGGCCTGGTCCCCGACGCGTACATCGCGATGGGCCAGACCGCCGAGAACCTGGCCCGTCTCAAGGGCGTCACCCGCCAGGACATGGACGAGTTCGGCGTCCGCTCGCAGAACCTCGCCGAGGAAGCCATCAAGAAGGGCTTCTGGGAGCGCGAGATCACCCCGGTCACCACCCCGGACGGCACGGTCGTCTCGGCCGACGACGGCCCGCGCGCGGGCGTCACCCTCGAGGGCGTCCAGGGCCTGAAGCCGGTCTTCCGCCCCGACGGCCTGGTCACCGCCGGCAACTGCTGCCCGCTCAACGACGGCGCCGCGGCGCTGGTGATCATGAGCGACACCAAGGCCCGCGAGCTGGGGCTGACCCCGCTGGCCCGGATCGTCTCCACCGGCGTCTCCGGCCTGTCGCCCGAGATCATGGGCCTGGGGCCGGTCGAGGCCTCGAAGCAGGCCCTGCGCCGGGCCGGCCTGACCATCGACGACATCGACCTGGTCGAGATCAACGAGGCCTTCGCCGCGCAGGTGATCCCCTCGTACCGCGACCTGGGCATCGACATCGACAAGCTGAACGTCAACGGCGGTGCGATCGCCGTCGGCCACCCCTTCGGCATGACCGGCGCCCGCCTCACCGGCACGCTGATCAACAGCCTCCAGTTCCACGACAAGCAGTTCGGCCTGGAGACCATGTGCGTCGGCGGCGGCCAGGGCATGGCCATGGTCATCGAGCGGCTGAGCTGAGCCGTAGCGGAGGGTAGGGGTCGCCCGACGAAGGAGGGCGGCACCTGCCCGCAGCGGTGGCGAAGCTCAGCGCGACCAAGGAATCGAGCGGCTGAGCTGAGCGGCTGACCTGGATCGTTCCCATCGGCCGAGGTCCCGGCCGGGGCCGGTTCCCAACCCCGTCGCGGCCGACCTGTGACCGAATTTCCCCCAGGATGTGACCTACGTCCTGGGGGATCGGCATATGTGCAGGTCAGGGGCTGTAAAGGCCCTAGGACTGTGACGAAGGACCTGTCCAATTCGTGACGTAATGCACTGCAAGCCATTCCCAGGTCGGGACAAGCTGATGTAGGAAGTCGGGGGATCGGAACACATCAGGAGTTAGTCAGTGAGCGCCATGTCTCTTGCCCTGCTGCTGACCACGGCCGCTGCCACGGCCGTGGGCGCCGCTGCGCTGCACGCCGTCCACGGACTGCGCAAGCAGGTCGTCGCCCTGCGCGGCGAACTCGCAGCCTCGGTGCACCCCCGCGGGACCACCGTCCCGCACGCCCGCCACGCCGTGGACACCCCCGCCGCGGAGATACGAGCCGCGGTGGCCGAGGCCCTGGCCGAGGAGCGGGAGCGGGAGCTGGCCGAGGCCCGCGCCTTCTGGGCGGCGCAGGAGGCCCGGGACGCGGCCGACGCGGCCCCCCGGTTCGCCGGCGAGGCCCCGAGCTCGCTGCTGGGCGGTCTGCCCGGGCTGGGCGAGGAGAACCCGGTCTACCTGCCCCGGCAGGCGGACCTGGTGGGTCTGGAGCCGCTGCTGGACGAGCCGGCCGACCCGGAGTACCCCGAGGACTCCCCCGAGCTGGCCGCGGCCCGCCGGCGGCACCCCTCGCACCCGGACTTCGTACCGGTGCAGGCCTCGCCGAACGCCGACCACGAGCGCACGGTCAACCGCCTCGAGGAGCTGGCCGAGGCCAGGACCGCGCTGGCGGACGTCCGCCCCGGCCCGCTGGGCACCCTCGACGTGTACGTCTTCACCGACGGCACGACCCTGTGCATGACCCCGGGCCACCGGGAGACGGCGGAGCGGCTGGCCGAGGCGCTGCGCTCGGGCACGGCCCCGGTGCTGCTGGGCGGCTCGGGCATCTCCGGTGCGTACGCGCTGACCTTCTCCTGCGGCGGGGACGCCGAGGACCCGGAGAACAACGTCTACATCCTGGCGGACCGGGTCATCGCCTCCCTCTGACGCGGGTACGGGGCCTCCGGGCCCCGGCCGCCCGGCGCCCGCCGGGCCGGGTCAGCCCAGCGCCCGCCGCTCCGCCTCGCCGACCAGTCGCACGGCCTCGTCCAGTTCCACGGACGGGGCCGTTCCCGCGTCCCGGGGGGCGGTCCGGACGGCCTCGGCGAGGTCCCGGCCGGCCACCGCGACCTGGTCGCCCACCACGAAGATGCCGGCCTCCGGCAGCTCCCGCGGCGGGCCCCCTTCGAGGTGCCGGGCACGGTCGGCGAGCTCGCGGGCGAGGGCCAGTCCCTCGGCGGCGGCACCCCGCTGGAGCCGGCTCTGCGGGGCGGCCCGCAGCCGGTCGGCGAATCGTTCCACGGCGGCGGTCAGCGGTGAGGTATCGAGCACGCCGCGACCCTACGCGCCCGCCCGGCAGTGTTGCCAACGGGCGAATGCTCGGGCACGGTGGCGTGAAGAGAACCAGGTACGTCCCATGCGTCCGGAGGCGCCCATGTCCCAAGAGTTCTCCGAGGAAACCCACCGGAACATGCTCTCCCGCATTCCCGAAACCACCGGTCGTGACCTCTCCGACTGGCTCCGCACCGTTGACGACGGCCCTTCCCTCACCAACTTCGAGGAGAAGATGAACTGGCTGCGCGGGGCGCACGAGCTCTCGTACGGGCAGGCCAAGGCCATCATCCACGAGTACGACCTGCGCCGGGCCGCCAGAAAGCTCGGCTAGCCGAAAGGACCTCCCCCCTCCCACCCACGGCGAAAGCCCCCGCGAGCGGAGCTCGCGGGGGCTTTGCGTGCGGGTCGGTACCGCCGGTGCGGGCCGGTACCGCCGGGGCCGGGGGGCCGGCCGGTCCGGCTAGTCGTCGCCGGAGAGGATCTGGAAGAGCCGCAGCAGTTCCAGGTAGATCCACACCAGGGTCATGGTGAGGCCGAAGGCGGCCAGCCAGGCCTCCTGGCGCGGGGCGCCGTAGGTCACGCCGTCCTCGACCTGCTTGAAGTCCATGGCGAGGAAGGCGGCGCCGAGGACGACGCCGATGATGCCGAAGACGATGCCGAGGCCGCCGGAGCGGAAGCCGAGGCCGTCGCCGCCGCCGAAGATCGCGAACAGGGAGTTCGCGACCATCAGGAGCACGAAGCCGAGCGCGGCGGCCATCACGAAGCCGTAGAAGCGGCGGTTGACGCGGATCCAGCGCATCTTGTACGCGAAGAGCACGGCGCCGAAGACGCACATGGTGCCGAGCACGGCCTGGATGACCACGCCGGCGCCGATGTACGTGCTGGTCGCGGCGCTGATGACGCCGAGGAACACGCCCTCGAAGGCGGCGTAGGCCAGGATCAGCGCGGGGACCGGCTTGCGCTTGAAGGACTGCACCATCGCGAGGACGAAGGCGATCAGCGCGGACACCACGGCGATGCCGTACGACTTGTTCAGGTTCGCCGCGTCGACCGGGAGCAGCGTCCAGGCCAGCACGGCGGTCAGGATGACCGTGCCGAGGGTCATCGCGGTACGGCTGACGACGTCGTCGATCGTCATCGCGCCGGTCCGCGCGGGGGCGGTGCCGGTCTGCGGGTCGACGGCGTACGGGTTGGTCGCGTACGGGTTGGTCGCGGTCCCGGCCTGCACCTGCTGCGCGTCGAATCCCGCGTAGCCGTTGTCGCGGCTGAAGCCCCGTCGCGAGAAGACCGGGTTGCTGCTCCTCATCCTCACTCCTCCATGGCCACCGAGCGCGGCCTTGCGTCAAGAGTAATGCGTTAGCAAAAAAATCACCCTACTGCTCAAGGAGGATCTTTCCCGCCACCTCCCACCCACCCTTTCCGGACACTCCGGTGGCCGGCGCGGGCCCCGCCGGCCGCCGGAGCAGTCGCGCCGGTGTCCGGTTACATGCCCTCTGAGCTGCCGGAACACGGCCCGCCCGGGACCGGAAAGGCACTGCTGAACGCTGCGGTCCGTCCCTAGCCTTCAGGCGCCCCGTCCACCTCGTATCCCGAAGGTCGATCTCCATGCGCCTGCTCCGGACGAGCAAGCCCGACTTCGTCTACCCCCCGAACCGCACCCCGGCCGACGGGCCCGCCTACGGCGACCCCTTGGGCGACCTGACCGGGGACGGCTACGCCGACATGCTGGCCACCACGTCGGGCGGCACGCTGCGCCTCTACCCGGGCCGGGGTGACGGCCGGTTCGGCACGAGCCGCACCGTCGGTCGCTCCGGCTGGAAGGGCGCACTGATCGCCCACGGCGGGGACTTCGGCCCGGGCTTCGGGAGCGCCGACGGGTACGAGGACTTCCTGGTCCGCTTCGCCGGCGGCAAGAAGCTCTTCCTGATCCCGAACGACGGGACCGGCGGCCCGCTCCAGTGGGGCCGCCAGGAACTCGTCCGCCGCGATGCGCACGGGCGGCCCCTCCAGGACTGGTCCCGGGTCCGGCAGCTCCTCACCCCGGGCGATCTGGACCTGGACAAGGCCCTCGGCCGCAGGAACGGCAACGACCTGCTGGTCCGGGAGTGCACCGACGCCTCGTGCTCGGCGCGCGCGGGTGGGCGGGGGTGACCGTGCTCGGGGTCGGTGATCAGAACGGGGACGGGGTCAAGGACCTGGTCGTGCGGGAGGACCGGAGCGGCCGCCTCGGGCTGCGGGCCGGGCGGGTCTCGCACGGCCGGTACTCGCTGGGTGCCCGGACCTCGTACGGCACCGAGACGTGGACCGCGGCCCGGCGGCCGCTGCTGGCCTCGGCCGGCAACGTCCAGGGGCGCGTGGTGCGTGCCTCGTACAGGAACCCCCGTACGGGCGCCACGGTCGCCTACCGGCAGTTCCGCCCGACCGCCGGCGCGGGTCTCGGGGACGTCTGGGCCACCACCGCCGCGGATCCGGCCGCGAAGGTGACCTACCGGGACGCCCACGGCAAGCCCGCGTCGCGGGCCTGCCCCACCGGGTGCCTGCTGTTCCACCCGGGTGGCGCGAAGGGGCCCGGTCTTCCGCTGCTGGCCGGGAGCTCGGGCTGGGCCACGACCGTCAATGGGATTTTCTGAACCTCTGCGCGAAAAACCGGTCAACCGACTTTTTTCGTGAAGCACGATAAAACTGATCGGTAACAAAGCGGAACGCCCCTCCCGGGCAAGGTCGGGAGGGGCGTTGAATTCCGGTAGAGCATCTATAGAAAGCGGTGCCCGGAGCCGGACTTGAACCGGCACGGCCGCGTAGGCCAGCGAGGTTTAAGCTCGCCGTGTCTGCATTCCACCATCCGGGCCAGGCAGGCGGCTCCCTGGAAAGCCCTTGAACACAGGGTCGAGCCTAACCGGAAGGATCCTGGTCCCAGTTGGCGATCTTCTCGATGTTGTCCGATTTTATTGATGCTTGAGTGGACGTCAGGCGCAAGAACACCGGGTCTGGACCATCTGTGCAGTCCGACTTCGCACATACGGATTGACGGGATTTCGACGGCATCCGCGCCACCCGCGGCCACCCCCCTCGCCGGTACCGCCCCGGCCGCCGTCCGTCATACCAAAGGAGGAGGCGGTACCGCTTCCGGTCAGACTCCAGTGGGGCTCCGATTGGGTACGGCGGCTGATCCCACGGACGCCGCGGCAGGACACGATGGAAAGGTCCCGCAGCACCGCGTCCCCCGCCCCGACAGGAGCACATCCGTGACCACCATGAACCTCTCCGCCCGCAGCACCGCCGTGGCCGCCCGCGCCACGGAGCTGTCCAAGGTGTACGGCCACGGCGAGACCCAGGTGGTCGCCCTGGACCGGGTGTCCGTGGACTTCGGCCAGGGCCAGTTCACCGCGATCATGGGCCCGTCGGGCTCCGGCAAGTCGACGCTGATGCACTGCGTCGCCGGCCTGGACACCTTCTCCTCCGGCTCGGTGACCATCGGCGGCACCGAGCTCGGCTCCCTGAAGGACAAGCAGCTCACCCAGCTGCGCCGGGACAAGATCGGCTTCATCTTCCAGGCGTTCAACCTGCTGCCGACGCTGACCGCCCTGGAGAACATCACGCTCCCCATGGACATCGCCGGCCGCAAGGCCGACAAGCAGTGGCTGGAGCAGGTCATCCAGATGGTCGGCCTCTCCGGCCGTCTGAGCCACCGCCCCACCCAGCTCTCCGGCGGCCAGCAGCAGCGCGTGGCCGTGGCCCGCGCCCTGGCCTCCCGCCCCGAGATCATCTTCGGTGACGAGCCCACCGGAAACCTCGACTCCCGCTCCGGCGCCGAAGTCCTCGGCTTCCTGCGCAACTCCGTGCGCGAGCTGGGCCAGACCGTCGTGATGGTCACCCACGACCCGGTCGCCGCCTCCTACGCGGACCGCGTCATCTTCCTCGCCGACGGCCGCATCGTCGACGAGATGTACCGGCCCACCGCCGACGGGGTCCTGGACCGCATGAAGGACTTCGACACCAAGGGCCGCACCAGCTGAGGCCCCGGACCGCCCCCGCCCGCCTCAGCCCCCACAGACTCCTGGACTGAACCCACCATGTTCCGTACCGCCCTGCGCAACATCCTCGCGCACAAGGCCAGGCTCCTGATGACGGTCCTCGCCGTCATGCTCGGCGTCGCCTTCGTCTCCGGCACCCTCGTCTTCACCGACACCCTCGGCAAGGCCCTCAGCGGCCAGTCCGCCAAGAGCTACGACGGCGTGGCCGTCTCCGTCACCTCGTACGGCAGCGTCCGCGACGAGAACGGCAAGAAGTCCGAGCCCGGCATCAGCCAGAAGACCGTCGACAAGGTCGCGGCCCTCCAGGGCGTCGACGCGGTCTCCGGCCGGGTCAGCGGCTTCGCCGGCGTCGCCGACGCCAAGGGCAAGCTGATCGGCAACGGCTGGGCCAACCAGGGCTCCAACTACGCCCCGGTCAAGGCCGGCAAGGACCCCCGCTACGACTTCACCGAGGGCACCGGCCCGACCGCGGCCGGCCAGATCGCCCTCGACAAGGACACCGCCGCCAAGGGCGACTACAAGGTCGGCGACAAGGTCCGGGTGGCCACCAACGGCCCGGTGAAGGAGTACACCCTCTCCGGCGTGTTCACCACCGAGGACGGCCAGGTCAACGCCGGCGGCAGCCTGGTGCTGTTCGACACGCAGGTCGCGCAGAAGCTCTACCTGAAGCCCGGCTACTACTCCGAGCTCTCGGTCTCCGCCAAGCCCGGCGCCGACGCCGACACCCTGCTGTCCGAGGTCAAGCCGCTGGTCGGCGAGCACGCCACCGCCGAGACCGGCGCGGCGCTGGCCGACCGCAACGCCAAGGACATCGAGGAGGGCATGAGCGGCATGAACCAGGTGCTGCTCGCCTTCGCCTTCATCGCGCTCTTCGTCGGCGTCTTCCTGATCTACAACACCTTCACCATGCTGGTCGCCCAGCGCACCAAGGAGCTGGCGCTGCTGCGCGCCGTCGGCGCCTCCCGCCGCCAGGTCAAGCGCTCGGTGCTCACCGAGGCCTTCCTCGTCGGCGTGATCTCCTCCGCCATCGGCCTGGTCGCCGGCATCGGCCTCGCGGTCGGCCTGCGCGCCGCCATGGGCAGCTTCGGCGCCAAGATCCCGGCCGGTCCGCTGGTCATCGCCCCCACCACCATCGTGACGGCCGTGCTGATCGGCATCGTCGTCACCATGCTGGCCGCCTGGCTGCCGGCCCGCCGCACGGCCAAGATCGCCCCGGTCGCGGCCATGGGCAGCGCCCACCTGCCGGCCTCCGCGAAGTCCCTGGTGCTGCGCAACAGCATCGGCGCCGTGCTGACGCTGCTCGGCCTGGCGGCCGTGGCGGCCGGCGCCGCGCAGGGCTCCGACGGCCGGATGACCATCGGCGCGGGCGCGTTCTTCGCCCTCATCGGCGTGATCATCCTGATCCCGATGCTGTCCCGGCCCTTCATCGCCGCGATCCGGCCGCTGCTCCAGCGGGTGTTCGGGGTGGCCGGCAAGCTCGCCGCGCAGAACGCCGTCCGCAACCCGCGCCGCACCGGCGTCACCGCCGCCTCGCTGGCCATCGGCCTGACCCTGGTCACCGGTCTGACCGTACTCGGCGTCACCGTCGGCACCGCCGTCGACAAGATGACCACCGACGTCGTCAAGGCCGACTACATGGTCACCATGGCCAGCGGCGACAGCCTCGACAAGTCGGTGCTGCCGGCCCTGGAGAAGGCCCCCGGCGTCCAGGCCGTCAGCCCGCAGCAGTCCGGGTACTTCCGGATCGGCGAGACGTACCACTCCGCCTCGGGCGTCAACCCGAAGGGCCTGGACCAGCTCCTCAAGCTCGACGTGGTCAGCGGCAGCCTGTCCTCGCTCGGCGAGGGCAAGGTCGCGGTCGACGAGAAGACCGCGAAGAAGGCCGGCATCGGTGTCGGCGGGACCTTCAAGGCCCGCTTCGACGACGACAGGACGGCCACCCTCACGGTCGGCGCGGTCTACAAGGCGAACGAGTTCGTCTCGCCGTACGTGATGGACGCCGCCCTCCTGGACCGGCACTCGGGCGGCGAGAAGGCCGACATCCGCCAGGTCTTCGTGAAGACCGCCGGCGGCGAGTCCGCGGCCAACGAGCAGCACCTCATCGACGCGCTGGGCAACAACCCGGCGGTCAGCGTCCAGGACCAGACGGACATCCGCAACACCTTCGGCGGCATCATCAACCTGATGCTGAACATCATGTACGGCCTGCTCGGCATGGCCCTGCTCATCGCGATCCTCGGGGTGGTCAACACCCTGGCGATGTCGGTGTTCGAGCGGCAGCAGGAGATCGGCATGCTGCGGGCGATCGGCCTGGACCGGTCCCGGGTCAAGAACATGATCCGGCTGGAGGCCGTGGCCATCTCGCTCTTCGGCGCGGTCCTCGGCGTGGGCCTGGGCACCTTCCTGGCCTGGGCGATCGGCCAGACCATCAAGACCCAGATCCCCGGCTACGAGCTGGTGGTCCCCTTCGGCCGGATCGGCGTCTTCCTGCTGCTGGCCGCGCTGGTGGGCGTGCTGGCCGCGATGTGGCCGGCCCGCAGCGCCGCCCGGCTGAACATGCTGACGGCCATCAAGACGGAGTAGCCCCGGCCGGACACCGGGACGCAGGAGGGCCCCGCGGCGAGTGCCGCGGGGCCCTTCCGTGTCCGCGGCCGGTCAGCCGGTCCACTCCCGGGGGCGCAGCGGCAGCGGTGCACTCCCGCGGGGCCCGGGCCGGACCGCGAGGACCTGGTTGACCCCGAGCCGGCCGTGTTCGAAGCCGAGGGCGGAGGCGGCCATGTAGAGCCGCCAGACCCGGGCCCGGCCGGGCGAGGTGAGCCGGACCGCCTCCGGCCAGTGCGCTTCCAGGTTCCGTACCCAGGCGCGCAGGGTCAGGGCGTAGTGCTCGCGCAGCGACTGCACGTCCCGGACCTCGAAGCCGGCCGCCTCCAGCCGGCCGACGGTGCTGCCCAGGGGCGAGAGCTCCCCGTCGGGGAAGACGTACGCGTCGATGAACTCGTCGATCCGGTACGCCGCTTCGTCGGGCTCGGGGGGCCGGGCGATCTGGTGGTTGAGCAGCAGCCCCTCGGGGCGCAGCAGGCCGAAGAGGGTGCGGGCGTACTCGCCGTAGCGGGCGGCGCCGACGTGTTCGGCCATGCCGATGGAGGAAACGGCGTCGTAGGGGCCGTCCCTGACGTCCCGGTAGTCCTGGACGCGGATCTCGACCCGGTCGGCCAGGCCCTCCTCGGCGACGCGCTTGAGGGCGTGCACGGCCTGCTCCCGGGAGAGGGTGATGCCGGTGACCCGGGCGCCGTACTCGCGGGCGGCGTGCACCGCCATGGCGCCCCAGCCGCAGCCGACGTCGAGCAGCCGGTCGCCCTCGCGCAGCCCGAGCTTGCGGCAGACCAGGTCGAGCTTGTCGTACTGGGCCTCTTCGAGGGTGCCGCCGTCGTGCCAGTAGGCGCAGGAGTACACCATGGACGGCCCCAGCACCCGGGCGTAGAAGTCGTTGCCGACGTCGTAGTGGTGGCTGATGGCCTGCCGGTCGCGGCGCTTGCTGTGCCGGGCGCCGGAGCGCCGGGAGACCTCCTCGGGCGGCGGGGCGGGGGCGGGCAGCGGGCGGGCGAGGGCCAGCAGCTCCCGGACGGCCCGGCGCACCTCCCGGTCGCGCAGCGAGGGCCGGGGCGCGGCGGGGGCGGCGGCCCGCTCCCACAGGACGCCGCCGATCGCGTCCAGGCCGGCGTACAGGTCCCCCTCGATCTCCAGCTCGCCGGCCACCCAGGCCCGGGCCAGGCCCAGTTCGCCGGGCTGCCACAGCAGCCGTCGCAGGGCCCGGCGGTGGTGGACCACCAGGACCGGGGCGTCCGGGGGGCCGGCCTCGCTGCCGTCCCAGGCGCGGATCCGGACGGGCAGCGGGGAGCCGAGGAGCACTCCCGCGAGAGCGGTCAGCCGCCGTGCGGCGTCGGTCATGGCAACACCTCCCGGGGGTGGATACCCATCAGGACCGCGTACCCCTCCGCCGGCGCCGCCATGCGCGCGAACGGACGCGTCCGGACACGCCGAAGGGGCCGCCTGCACCACGGATGGCAGGCGGCCCCTTCGGGGTGAACGGTGCTTAGGAGGCCTTGGCCTTCTCGGCCGGAGCCGAGGCGGCCGGAGCCGGGGCGGGCTTGGCCGCCTCGTAGAACTCCTCGCGCGGGGTCTCCATGGCGCCCAGGGAGACGACCTCGCGCTTCAGGAACATCGCGAGGGTCCAGTCGGCGAAGACACGGATCTTGCGGTTCCAGGTGGGCACGGCCAGACCGTGGTAGCCACGGTGCATGTACCAGGCGAGACGGCCCTTGAGCTTGATCTTCATCTTGCCCATGACGATCATCGCGACGCCCTTGTGGAGGCCGAGACCCGCCACCGCGCCCTTGTTGGAGTGGCTGTACTCCTTCTGCGGGAAGCCCCGCATGCCGGAGACCACGTTGTCGCCGAGGACCTTGGCCTGGCGCAGCGCGTGCTGGGCGTTCGGCGGGCACCAGGCGTTCTCCACGCCGGCCTTGCGGGAGGCGAGGTCGGGCACCTGGGCGTTGTCGCCGGCGGTCCAGATGTAGTCGGTGCCGGTGACCTGGAGGGTCGGCTGGGCGTCCACGTGGCCGCGGGGGCCGAGCGGGAGGCCGAAGCGGGCCAGCGCCGGGTTGGGCTTGACGCCGGCGGTCCACACGATGGTGTTGGAGTCGACCTCGAGGCCGTTCTTCAGCACGACGTGGCCGTCGACGCAGGAGTCCATGGAGGTGGACAGGTAGATCTCGATGCCGCGGCCCTCGAGGTGCTCCTTGCCCCACTTGCCGAGCTGGGGGCCGACCTCGGGGAGGATCTTGTCCGCGGCGTCGACCAGCACGAAGCGCATGTCCTCGCGCTTCACGTTGGTGTAGTACTTCGCGGCGTCGCGGGCCATGTCCTCGACCTCGCCGATGGTCTCCGCGCCGGCGAAGCCGCCGCCCACGAAGACGAACGTCAGCGCCTTGCGGCGGACGTCCTCGTCGGTCGTCGAGTCGGCCTTGTCGAGCTGCTCGAGGACGTGGTTGCGCAGGCCGATGGCCTCCTCGACGCCCTTCATGCCGATGCCCTGCTCGGCGAGGCCGGGGATCGGGAAGGTGCGGGAGACCGCGCCGAGCGCGACCACCAGGTAGTCGAAGGGCAGCTCGTACGCCTCGCCGACGAGCGGCGAGACGACGGCGACCTTGCGGTCCTGGTCGATGCTGGTGACCCGACCGGTGAGCACCTCCGCTCCGCGCACGACGCGTCGCAGCGGGACGACGACGTGGCGCGGCGAGATGCTGCCGGCGGCGGCTTCGGGGAGGAAGGGCTGGTAGGTCATGTACGACCGCGGGTCGACGACCGTGACGGTCGCTTCCGCGTAGCGCATCTTCTTGAGGATGCGCCGAGCTGCGTACAGGCCTACGTACCCACCGCCTACTACGAGGATCCTGGGACGCTCCGTGGTGCTCATGACTCGAGTATCCAGCACCCAGTAGAGGGATGCTCGTGAGCCCCTTCACAAGAGGACACAAGGCCTCTGCTACACTGCCCCGCCCACGTGACCGAAGTCATGGGACGATTCGGGAACCGCAGCTCCCCCGGAGTCGTTGTCCACCCCTGCTGAACTGGCCCTCACGGCTCGAGCGGGGCGCAACCACCCCTCTTGTTCATACCCCCGAAACGGATCCCGTCGCGAGCTCGCTTCGCACGAAACGGGTCCGTGGACCTGAGAACGGCTCCGAACGACCCTTTCCCGCGGCCATCAGGCCCTTTTTCCTTGTGAAGAACTTCACGAAGTTTCTGTGGGCAACGGGACCAAGGTCCCTGTCATGCCCCCCTCAGAGGCCTGAAACGCCCCGAGGGGGCCCCTGGAGGACCCCCTCGGACGACCCGCGGACGACCCCGCGGACGGGACTCAGACGGCCGACAGCGCGATGCCGTCGAGGATGTCGTGCTCGCTCACCACGACCTCGGTGGCACCGGTCCGCTCCATGATCGCCAGGAGCACCAGGGTGCCCGCGCCGATGACGTCCACCCGCCCCTCGTGCATCACGCCGATCGCCGCGCGCTCCGCGTGGGTGGCGGTCAGCATCCGCTCGCTGATCTCGCGGACCTGCTCGTAGGAGACCCGGGAGTGGTGGATGGCCGCGGAGTCGTACGCGGGCAGGCCGAGCGCGATGCCGGCCACCGTGGTGACCGAACCGGCCAGGCCCACCAGGGTGCGCGCCTCGGCCAGCGGCACGGCCTCGGCCGCCAGGTCGAGGGCGGCCTCGATGTCGGCGCGCATGGCGGCGACCTGCTCCGCGGTGGGCGGGTCGGTGACCGCGCCGTCGACGACCAGGTGCCGCTCGGTCATCCGGACGCAGCCCACGTCCACCGAGCGGGCGGCCCGGACATGGGAGTCGCCGAGGACGAACTCGGTGGAGCCGCCGCCGATGTCCACCACCAGGTACGGGGTGGCCAGGTCGGAGCGGCCGGCCGCGGCCAGCGAGCGGGTGGCGCCGGTGAAGGAGAACTCCGCCTCCTGGTCGCCGGAGATCACCTCGGGCTCCACGCCCAGGATGTCCAGCACGCCGGAGACGAACTCGTCCCGGTTCTCCGCGTCCCGCGAGGCCGAGGTGGCCACGAAGCGGATCTTCTCGGCGCCCAGCTCCTTGATGACGGCGGCGTACTCGCGGCAGGCCGCGAAGGTCCGGGCCAGCGCCTCGGGGGCCAGCCGGCCGGTCTGGTCCACGCCCTGGCCCAGCCGGACGATGATCATCCGGCGGTCCAGCTCGACCAGCGCGCCGGTGGCCGGGTCGACGTCGGCGACCAGTAGCCGGATGGAGTTGGTACCGCAGTCGATACCGGCGACCCGGGTCACTCGGACTCCTTCTCCGCCGCGCCGTCGGTGCAGGGGGTCACGCAGGGCCCCTTGGCCCACCACTCGGGCAGCATCGCCAGGGTCTCGTCGCCCAGCGGGTTCACCCCGGGGCCGGCCGCCAGCGAGTGGCCGACCAGGACGTGCAGGCACTTGACCCGGTCGGGCATGCCGCCGGCGCTCGGGAAGCCCTCCAGCACCTCGATGGCGTCGCGGCGGGCGATGTAGTCCTCGTGCGCGGCGCGGTAGGCGGCAGCCAGCTCCGGGTCGGTGCCGAGCCGGGCCTGCATCTCCTTCATCACGCCGTTGGCCTCGAGGGTGCCGATGGCGGAGGCGGCGCGCGGGCAGGTCAGGTAGTACGTGGTCGGGAAGGGCGTGCCGTCCGGCAGCTTCGGGGCCGTCTCGACCACGTCCGGCTGGCCGCAGGGGCAGCGGTGCGCGATGGCGCGCAGCCCGCGCGGCGGGCGGCCGAGCTGCTCCTTGAACGCGGCGACGTCGGCGTCCGTGGGCTCGGTCCGGGCGGTCTGGGGCGGGGGCGTGTCCATGCCTGGGATGCGTCTCTTCTTCGTGGTCTGTTCGCGGTCTGCCCGACGGGCGGGCCGTCAGTCGTCGTGCGGGCGGTCGGCCTTGTCGACCCCGTCCCACACGTTGGAGTACCAGGGCCGGTCGGCCGCGCCGTGTTCGGCGCGGCGCCGCTCCTCGGCCTCCGGGTCGATCACCGTGTAGCCGACCTCGCCGGGCCGGACGTAGTGCAGGTGCTGGCGCGCCTGCTGCTCGACGTAGGCCGGGTCCTGCCAGCGGGCCTTCTCGTCGCGGAGTTCCTCCAGGCGCTGGCGCGCCTGGTCGGCCTCCCGCTGCTGCTCCGCGATGTCCGAGCGCTGGGATACGTACTGGCGCATCGGATACGCGAGGGCGACGACCAGGGTACAGAGGACGAGGACCAGCAGGGCCGCGCGCCCGGTGAGCCGGCTGCGCCGCACCTGGCGCCGGGACTGCGACCGGTAGACGTGGGCGGCGGTGCGTTCACCGAACTGCCTGAGCCTGGTCGCGGTGGAGAACCGGTCCCGGTTCCCTGCCATGTGCCGCCTCCCCTGGTACGCAGTACGTCCCCGCACACGGTACGGGACCGAGTGCGGGGACGCTGGGAAGGCAGCGGGTGATTAGCCCTTGAAGCGCGGGAAGGCGCTGCGGCCCGCGTACACCGCGGCGTCGTCGAGGATCTCCTCGATGCGCAGCAGCTGGTTGTACTTGGCGACGCGGTCCGAGCGGGCCGGGGCGCCGGTCTTGATCTGGCCGCAGTTCACGGCGACGGCGAGGTCGGCGATGGTGACGTCCTCGGTCTCACCGGAGCGGTGCGACATCATGCACTTGAAGCCGTTGCGCTGGGCCATCTCGACGGCGTCCAGGGTCTCGGTCAGCGAACCGATCTGGTTCACCTTCACGAGCAGGGCGTTCGCGGAGCCCTCCTCGATGCCGCGGGCCAGGCGCTCCGGGTTGGTGACGAAGAGGTCGTCGCCGACGATCTGGACCTTGGCGCCCAGGCGGTCGGTGAGGGTCTTCCAGCCGGCCCAGTCGTCCTCGAAGAGCGGGTCCTCGATGGAGACGAGCGGGAACGCGGAGACCAGCTCCTCGTAGTACTCGGTCATCTCGGCGGCCGAGCGGGACTGGCCCTCGAACTCGTACTTGCCGTCCTTGTAGAACTCGGACGCGGCGACGTCGAGCGCGAGCGCGATGTCCTTGCCCGGGACGTAGCCGGCCTGCTTGATGGCCTCGACGATGAGGTCGAGCGCGGCGCGGTTCGACTCGAGGTTCGGCGCGAAGCCGCCCTCGTCGCCCAGGCCGGTGGAGAGGCCCTTGGTGTGCAGGACCTTCTTGAGGGTGTGGTAGACCTCGGCACCCCAGCGCAGGGCCTCGGAGAAGGACTCCGCGCCGATCGGCGCGATCATGAACTCCTGGATGTCGACGTTGGAGTCGGCGTGCGACCCGCCGTTCAGGATGTTCATCATCGGAACGGGCAGCAGGTGCGCGTTCGGGCCGCCGAGGTAGCGGAAGAGCGGGAGGTCGGAGGCCTCGGACGCGGCGTGCGCGACGGCGAGGGAGACGCCGAGGATGGCGTTGGCGCCGAGGGAGCCCTTGTTCTCGGTGGCGTCCAGGTCGATCATCGCCTGGTCGATCAGGCGCTGCTCGGTGGCGTCGTAGCCGACCAGCTCGGGGCCGAGCTGCTCGATGACGGCCAGGACGGCCTTCTCGACGCCCTTGCCCAGGTAGCGGTTGGGGTCACCGTCGCGGAGCTCTACGGCTTCGAACGCTCCGGTGGAGGCACCGGACGGAACTGCAGCACGGCCGGTGCTGCCGTCGTCGAGGCCAACCTCGACCTCGACCGTGGGGTTGCCTCGGGAGTCCAGGATTTCCCGGGCTACGACGACGTCGATGGACGGCACGAGCATCTCCTTCTGGGATGTGACGCTGGGTGTGCGGTGGCGTGGGCCGTGGGACCGACCCAGCCGGACTAGAGCCTAACCGGCTCCGGGGCATCGGCCAGCCGACCGCCCGGGTCCTGGGACGAAAAAGGGTCCGAATACCCGTCTTCCAGGACATAGGGCCCTTGATCATCGGGTCCTCGACCGGCGCCGGACAGACGTCCGCCCGGCGCGTCGGGGGGAGGACGCGCCGGGCGGGCGTGGTTACTCACGGGTCAGTCGCGCCCCGTTGGGGAAAGTTTCACCGCTTCCCCTCGCAGGCGCGCGGCCGCCGCCCCTCCTGCGAGGGGGGTTTCAGCCGGTCTCCGTTCAGGAGAGCTTGAGCATCTGGCCCGGGTAGATCAGGTCGGCATCGGTGACGATGTCCTTGTTGAGCTCGAAGAGCTTCTCCCAGCCACCGGTCACCTTGTTGGCGTCGGCGATGGTGCCGAGGGTGTCGCCGGCCTTGACCTCGTAAGAGCCGTTGCCCTTCTTGATGGTCTGGGCCGGGGCGGCGGGGGCGGCCGGCTTGGGGGCCTCGGAGGTGCGCTCGGAGCGGGTGGTGGGCGCCGACTCCGTGCGGACCGTCTCGGTGCGCTTGGCCTTCTTCTTCTTGACCGGGGTGGAGGAGCTGTCCGAACCGCTGTGCTTCGAGGCGCCGGACAGGCCCACGCCGCAGCTCGGCCAGGCACCCTTGCCCTGCGAGGCCAGGACCTTCTCGGCCACGGCTATCTGCGCGGACTTGCTGGCCTGGTTGGCCTGCGGGGCGTAGTTGGTGCCGCCGTACGCGGCCCAGGTGGACGGCGAGAACTGCAGGCCGCCGTAGTAGCCGTTGCCGGTGTTGATGGACCAGTTGCCACCGGACTCGCACGCCGCGACGCGGTCCCACTCGGAGGTGGTGGCGGCGCTGGCGGTGCCGGCGGCCATCAGCGGGGCGGCGACGACCGCACCGGCGACACCGACGAGGGCGGCGGCGCGGGTGGCCTTGGAGGCGCGACGGTGCTTGCCCTTGGAAAGCAGCATGGAAGGAATCTCCTCACCGACGCCTGCGAGGTGAGCTGTCGGGTTCGGGCGTAGTGAGTTGCCCGGCCGCGCGACGAGCGCGCGGCTTCACCCCTAGCCGTTTCCGTGACCATCTCTCAATGGCCGGTCCCGGCACTTACCTTGGGTCCCCCGCTCCTGCCTTCGGCGCTTGCGCGACGACTGTTCCCCCCGTCCGCCGGCAGGATTCGGCGATGCGGTCGAAGAGGCCCGCGGTGGCGAGCGGTTCAGACGTTAGACAGACGGCTCCCCGATGTTCAAGGTCGGACATCGGGGAGAAACCGCCGGGACTTGCCTTCCGGGAACCGACGTTTGCGCAGGTGAGAGGCGTTGCGGCCGAAGGTCACGGATAGGACACGCCAGTTGGGGCGCTGAGACTCATGTCTCATTTGATCAAAACGGGCATTCAGTATCTTATCGACGCCCGAACTGCCCCTACTTCTCGCTTAGGTCGAGATTCTGGCCGGGCTTGATCAGGTCGGCGTCACCGCCGATGACCTGCTCGTTGGCCTTGTAGAGGGCGCTCCAGCCGCCCTTCACCTTCTTCGCGTCCGCGATCTCCCAGAGGTTGTCGCCGGCCTTGACGGTGTACGTCGGGTCTTCGACGGGCTTCGAGCCGGTCTGGGTCGCCTCCGTACCGGACGGCTCGTCAGCCTCCGGCGCACCATTCGATGCATGACGTCCCGTAACGTCCGATTCGTCCCCTGACTCCTCGTCGGCTGCGTCACCGCGGTGCTTGCCGGTGCCGGGGGTCTCGGCGGTCGCGTCGGGGGTACCGGTGCTCGGGTCGGGGGTCCCGGGGGTGGCGCCAGGGGTCCCCGGGGTGGTCCCGGGGGTGGTCGAGGCGCCCGGGACCTCCGGGGTCTCCACGGTGGCCTCCGGGCTCTCGCGGGTGGCGCCCGGGATGGAGCCCGCGGGCGTCTCGGGCGTACCGGGGGTGCTCGGGGCGGTACGGGTACCCGGGGCCGAGGGGGCGGTGGTGCCGGGAGTGGCGGGGGCGGTGGGGGACTTGGTGCCCGACCCGGAGGTCCCCGGCGCACCCTGGGCGGCCGGCGGCTCGGGGGTGGGGCGCTCGTCGGGCCGTACCGGCGCCGGGGCGACCTCCTTGCCCCCGTCGTTCAGGCCGTCGTCCACCTCGGCCTTGGGGCCGCCCTTGGTGAGCCCGGAGGGGCCGGCGCACAGCGGCCAGGCCGTGGGGCCCTTGGTCGCCAGCACCTTCTCCGCGACCGCGATCTGCTGCGAGCGGCTGGCCAGGTCGGCGCGGGGGGCGTACTCGAGGCCGCCGGCGCTCTTCCACAGTTCTTGGGTGAACTGGAGTCCGCCGTAGAAGCCGTTGCCGAGGTCGGCACTCCACGTGCCGCCGCTCTCGCATTCGGCGACCTTGTCCCACGTGGCGGTGTCCGCGGCACTCGCGTTCGTCGCGGCGAGCAGCGGCAGCGCGAGTGCGGAGCCGGTCACCCCCGCGGCGACGACGAGGGCGGGAGCCTGGCGGGGGCGCCGATGTCGGCCGTTCCCGGAGCGCATGTGATGGACCTTTCGCGTGGCGGCAAAGGAAGTGACGGCGAACCTAGCGGGGTTCGAACGCATGTCACAAGTCGATGCAGCGCAGATCACGTTGGGGTCACGAAGATGATGAATGCTCAGTTTTGCCTTGGCGTGAACTCGACGGGTAGCGTGCGCAGGCCCCGCATGATCAGGCCCCCGCGCCAGCGCAGTTCGTCCGGATCGACGGCAAGTCGCAGGTCAGGGAGCCGGGTCAGCAGCGTGGCCAGCGCCGTCTGGCCCTCCAACCTGGCCAGTGGTGCGCCCAGGCAGTAGTGGATGCCGTGGCCGTATCCGAGGTGCTGGTTGTCGGCCCGGGAGAGGTCCAGGGTGTCGGGCTCCGTGAAGCGCTCGGGGTCGCGGTCGGCGGCGGCGAGCACGACGAGCACCGGGTCGCCGGCCGGGATCTCCTGGCCGCCGATGGCCAGTGCCTCGGTCGCGTACCGCCAGGTCGCCAGCTCGACCGGGCCGTCGTAGCGCAGCAGCTCCTCGATGCCGGTCTCCAGCAGGCCGCTCTCGCCCGCCGCGAGGGAGTCCTGGAGGCGGGCCCGCTGGTCCGGGTTGCGCATCAGGGCGTAGAGGCCGTTGCCGATGAGGTTGATGGTGGTCTCGAAGCCGGCGAAGAGGAGGATGAAGGCCATCGCGGCGGCTTCGTTCTCCGTCAGGTGGTCGCCGTGGTCGCTGGCCCGGATCAGGCCCGAGATCAGGTCGTCGCCCGGCTCGTCGCGCTTGCGGTGGATCAGCTCCGCCAGGTAGCCGCGGATCTTCTTGACCGACCGGGCCACCCCGCCGCGCGGGCCGCCGCCGTGCCGGATCATCATGCCGGCCCAGTCGCGGAAGTCGTCCTGGTCCTCCGGCGGTACGCCGAGCATGTCGCAGATGGCGTAGATGGGGAGCGGGAAGGCGAAGTCGTGGATCAGGTCCGCCTCGCCCTTCGCCGCGAAGCCGTCGATCAGGCGGTCGGTGAGCTCCTGGACCCGGGGGGCGAACTCCGCCACGCGGCGGGGGGTGAACGCCTTCGACACCAGGCGGCGCAGCCGGGTGTGGTCCGGGGGGTCGATGTTGAGCAGGTGGGTCATCAGGCCCGCGCTGCGCTCGCCGGGGATGCCGGTCTTGCCGGGCTCGGCGTGGTGCACCGGGTTCTTGCTGAGCCGCTGGTCGGCCAGGGCCTGCCGGGCGTCCCGGTACCGCGTCACCAGCCAGGCCTCGACCCCGCTGGGCAGGGTGGTCCGCCGCACCGGCTCGTGCTCCCGCAGCCAGGCGTACGCCGGGTAGGGATCGGTGGCGAACTCCCAGCTGAAGAGCTCGGGCGGGTTCTCGGCGGCGGGCGTCCCGGACAGGTCGTGCATGGCCCCGACCCTAACCGGCACCGGGCGCGGCGGGCTCCTCCGCCGCTACGGCCGGCTCCTGGTGCGGATCGCGCCGGTAGGGGGTGTCGAGCAGTTCGAGCAGCTGCGGGTGGACGAGGGCTCCCGGGAGGCGGGGGTGGCCGGTGCAAGGATCGGCGTCCGATCATTGACGCAGACGTGTAGAAGCAGTTCAGGAGATGGGTGCCGATGGATCTCAACCTGCTGCGCGTCCTGGACGCCCTGCTCCAGGAGAACAGCGTGACCCGCGCCGCGGAGCGGCTGGGCACCTCGCCCGCGGCGGTGAGCCGCACCCTGGCCCGGCTCCGCCGCACCGTCGGCGACCCGCTGCTGGTACGGGCCGGCCAGGGCATGGTCCCGACCCCGCGCGCTCTCGAACTCCGCGAGGAGGTCGGGGTGTTGCTGCGCGGCTGCGACAACGTCCTGCGGCCCGGCGCCGGATTCGACGCCGCGCACCTCCAGCGCAGCTTCACGGTGCAGGCCAGCGACCTGCTCCTGGTGGCCGCGGCCGGCCCCCTGACCGAGCGGATCCACGCGGAGGCCCCGCAGGTGGACGTCGTCTTCCTGCCCGAGGCACTGGAGGGCGGTCCCGGGCTGCGGCAGGGCTCGGTGGACGTCGAACTGGGCGTGCTGGGACACCTCGACCCGGAGATCCGGACCCGGCAGCTCGCCCGGATGCCGCTGGTCGGCATCGCCCGCAGCGGGCACCCCCTCTTCGACGGGCGGATCGACGCCCGCCGCTTCGCCGCGGCCGACCACATAGGCATCTCCCGGCTCGGCAAACGCCTCGGGCCCATCGACGGCGCCCTCGCCGAACTCGGACTGCGCCGCCGGACCGCGGTCGTGGTACCCAGCCACACGAGCGCCATGGTGCTCGCCCGGGAGACCGACCTCGTCGCGCTCAGCCTGGCCGACTGGCTCCCCGGCACCCTCGCGGCCATGGGCCTGCGGACCTTCCCCATCCCCCTCGACCTGGACCCCCTGGACGTCGGCATGGCCTGGCACCCCCGCAACTCCGCCGACCCGGCCCACCGCTGGTTCCGCGACCACCTCGCCTCCGCCCTCCTGACCCCGGCCGGGCGGTAGGCCGGGGCTGAGGAGCGGGCCCGGCGGCCCGATCGACGACGCCCGCGGCCGTCGCCCGCGCCGCGTCAGCCGCGCGGACGGGCGGCGAGCCACCAGGTGGCGAGGCCGCCCGGGACCGCGATCGCCGCGTAGAGGAGCACGGCCGGCAGCAGCTCCCCCGGCCCCGACCGCACCTGCTCGCTGACCAGCAGCCCGAGGAAGAACACCCCGATCCCCACCGGCATCCCCACACCGGCCATCCGCTTCTTCATTTCGTCCCCCTATATATGCGACTGCGGCCAATCATCCCAGATCGGGGCGAGCCGGGCCGGGGACGATCCCGTCCGGGACCAGCTCGGGCACGGTCAGGTTGCCGGTCCACAGCTCGTCGCGGTTGCAGTACGGGGCCTCGAAGCGGGCGCGGTGGCCACGGGTCAGTTCCCAGGGGGTCTGCTCGTAGCGGGCGATCACACCGCTCCCGCACACGAGGGCCCGGGAGGCCTGCGCCATGATCCACCGTGCCTGCTCGGACCGGTCGGCGCCCTCCTTGTTCATGGTGTGCGCCAGCTCCCACAGCCGCGGCCGGCCGACCCCGGGGGTGAGGGGACCCACCACGGCCACCTCGCCGAGCCCCCGGCCGTCGAGCGAGTGCGTCGCGTACCCGAAGACCGCCCCGCACATCGCGAACACCACGACCCGGCTCCGGCCCGCCAAAGCCCCGCCGTCCGCCACCGGACCCCGCCGCTCAGCAGCAGGAACCGTCGCCACAACAGGCGGACTGGTTGCACTCGGCCGCCGTGCCCCACAGCCGCTCGTCCACCTCGAACCCGGCCGCCCGGATCCGGCCGACGACATCGCCCATCAGGCCGCGGGTACGGACCTTCGAGTGCGGGGCGTGGTGCACGAAGCAGCCGAACTCGGCCGCGCGGGTGGCGCCCACCACCCACACGAAGGCGAGGGCCTGGTCCATGACCCGGTCCGCCGCC
Organism: Streptomyces sp. NPDC089919; assembly: GCF_040684615.1. Classification (NCBI taxonomy): domain Bacteria; kingdom Bacillati; phylum Actinomycetota; class Actinomycetes; order Kitasatosporales; family Streptomycetaceae; genus Streptomyces; species Streptomyces sp. NPDC089919. The sequence goes on along the minus strand of NZ_JBFBGK010000089.1, from coordinate 9,981 downwards.
CCCTGTTCCAGCCCGTACTCGTCCGCACAGAACGCGGCCAGCCGCGCGAACAGTTCTGGTGCCACCAATTGCCGCCCCTTCCGCAGGGCGACCGGGATTTCCGTCGTGACCGACATGGCGATGCTCCTCCGCTTTCGGCGAATGCCGTACGGAGAGCCATGGTGGGGGCGGCCCGCTATCCGGCCCAGCCGGTTTCCTGTTCGCGCAAGAAGCCGTCACGGACGGATTCCACGAGGGCCCTCATCTCGTCACCGGAAAGCGCCGCGCGCCAGAACGCCTCGAACTTCGTGACGCAGAGGTGGATATCCCGGGGATCCGTCACGACGGTCTCGGCGTGCACCGATTCCAGCGTCACCATCCGGTCGTCCTTGATGACGAAGGAGTGCGACGGGAAGTCCGTCTGCGGTGCGGCGAGGGAGACGACGCGGATGTCGACGTTCGGCAGCCGGGACACCGAGATGAGGCGGTCCAGCTGTCCGACCATGACGAGCGGGGGCACGATGCGCCAGCGGAGCACCGGCTCGGTGATGACGAAACGGAAGGTCTTGTCCTCGGCGTAGAGGACCGACTGCCTCGCCAGCCGCGCGCCTACGGTCCGGTCCTCCTGGTCCGGGCTGAGGCCCTTGCGGCTGAACACGGCCCGTACGTACTCGGGGGTCTGGAGCAGGCCCGGGACCAGGGAGGGCTGGAACAGCCGGACCAGCCGGGTCTGCGCCTCCAGCGCCTGGATCTGCTGCTGCTTGCGCTCGTAGCCGAGCCGGCGGATCAGCCGCCAGGCCGTCACTTCGGTGGCGGCCTGCCTGGCGGCCGCCATGTACTCGGCCTTGACCTCGTCCGAGACGCCTATGGCCGTCAGGATGCGGTCCACGTCCGCCACGCTCGGGGCGACGTTCCCGTTCTCGATCTTCGAGAGCTTCGAGCGGGACATGACGGCGCCACGGGCGACCGCCTTGGCCTCCATGCCGGAGGTCTCGCGCAGCGCCCGCAGCGCGGGGCCGAGAGCGGATCTGTTCACGTGCCGTACTGCGCCCACCATTCGGGGAAGGGCACCGCCTGCGCCATCGCGGTATCGCGGTACTCGATGAACCGGGCGGTCATATCCGGCTCCTGGAAGTCAGTGCCGAGGTATTTTCGGCCCCGTCGTATTCCAAGGCCCGCCGTTGACGTCCAGAGTGAGGATTTCTTGTCCGGATTTCCGGTCGTGCCGGTTTCCCCGAGTCAGGACCGGCTTCGCGCAGGGAGCAACCGTATGGCGGGTGGTCGGGATGTGCGGGTCCCCGCGCCGCTTGACGGGGGCGGCCTGCAGGCCCTGCGGCAGGCCCACCCCTGGGACTTCGCGGCTTCGCCGTGGCCCTCCGGGCCATCCCAGGCCCAGGCCTGCCTCCGGACCAGCCTGCCACCCCCGTCAAGCGCCTCCCCCGCACATCCCGACCACCCGTGGCACGCGTACAACGCGAGGAGGCCAGCGTCGGCTTCACGACTTCCCCCTTGAATCGGAGTGTTCTGATGCTCCCGGGGTGTGGCGGAGCGGGGCAAGGGGATCGGGTTTCCGTTACGGGAAACCGAGGTGGGCGGGGGCGTACGTGCCCGCGCGGGGGAGGGTGGTCCAGGTGCGGGTGCCGCCGCCGGGTTCTCGGGATTCGCCGAAGCCCCAGTCGCCGCCGCAGTCGCGGACGACGGCCGACAGCAGGCGGAGGGCGCTGCGGCGGCGGGCCTCGCAGGCGTCGGCGAGGCGGGGGTGTTCGTGCGGGGCGTGGGCGTCGTAGACGATCAGGCGCAGGGCGTCGTTGCGGTAGCGGGCGGAGAGGTACAGGTCCTCCCCCGGGCTCAACCGGCAAGCCGCCGCGACCAGTTCACCGGTGACCTGTTCGGCCGCGGCGAGGAGGTCGTGCATCCCGTGCGCCCGTAGCGCGGCGACGACCGCCCCGCGGGCGATCCCCCCGCTGTACGGCTCCCCCGGCACGGTCAGCGAACAGGACAGCGCCTCGGCCGGCGGCGGCGTGGTGGGTGCGGCCGCGGGTGGCGCGGCGGGACAGCCGGCGACCCGGCCGACAGGCATGAAGGGGCTGAGCATCGCGAACTCCCAGAGTGGCGTACGTGGTTTACGTGGCGTGTGGGTGAGCGGCGAGGTCGATGCGCACAGTGGCCCACGGGACGTAGTGGCTCGTCGGCGGCCTTTGCATGCCGATGCCGATGCGCTTCAACTCCCGTTGCGTGAGCGGTGCGTCACCGACTGTAGACCATTCACGATGCCTGCGTCAGCTCCTTCATGGTGCATGCGCCATTTATGGACCCGAGAGGGCAGCGCATAGCAGACTGCCCGGAGCGAGAGAAGGGGCCCGATGTCAGCGAGCAACATCCCGACGTACCGCCGGCAGCGTCTGGGGGCGGAGCTGCGCCGCATCAGAACGACGGCGGGCCTGCCCGCCGAGGAGGCCGCAAGCCTGCTCGGCATGGACCGCGGAAAGATCCCGAACATCGAGTCCGGAACTCGAACGCTGAGCGAGGAGCGGCTGCGGTTGCTGGCGGCCAACTGCGGCTGCACCGACTCCGATTACGTCGAGGCCCTGCTCGCGATGGCGAGTCGGCGGCGTCGGCAGTGGTGGGACGAGTACCGCGACAAGCTGCCGCCCGGCATGCTCGACATCTCCGAGCTGGAGTGGCACGCCATCCGCTTGTACACGGCACAGACCGTGCACGTTCCGGGCCTGCTCCAGACCGAGGACTACGCCCGCTCCGTCTTCGACTCGTTCCTGCCCAAGCTGCCCCGCTTGCAGGTCGAGCTCCGCGTCGCCCACCGCCAAGGCCGCGCCCAGGTCCTCGCGGGCGACCATCCGACCCCGTACGTCGGCTACGTACACGAGGCGGCACTGCGCATGCAGTTCGGCGGTCGGTCGGTGGCGCGCGCCCAGCTCGAACACCTCGTGGAGCGCGGGGAAGAGCCGCACATCAGCCTGCGGGTGATCACGTTCGAGCACGGCATCTTCCCCGGCGCGGGTCACGCGCTGCTCTACGCCGAGGGCCCCGTCCCCCAACTGGACACGGCACAGCTCGACTCGGCACACGGCCCGGGATTCGTCCACACCGACGAGCAGCTCGCCCAGTACCGGAGCCACCTGGAGTGGATGGACGGCACTGCACTCCCCGAACGCGAGTCGCGCGACTTCATGCACGCCATCGCCAAGCAGCTCTGAGGGGACCAGCCATGGCCGACATCAACTGGGAAGCCCCGTACTGCGGTGCGGGCAACAACTGCTACCGCATAGGCACCGACGGCAGCGGCAACAGCTACATCGCCGTCGCCGGGGCCGAGGAGCGCTATCTCACGGACAGCGCAGAGGCGCTTCGGCAGCTGATCCGGGACATCAAGGACGGTAAGGCGGACCATCTGTTGGGGTGATGGCGGCGCGCAGTATATGAGGGGTTCGCCGCGACTATCCGTAAATCTGAGGAACCTTGACCTGAGCGAGCGTCATGTTCCTACTTTCGGTCTTGTGGACGTCAGGATCTTGAAGAGCAGCTTCGCGGTGGTGGAGAGACGGGCCGAGCATGCGGTCAAGTTCTTCTACTCCCACTTGTTCTGGCACAACCCCGGGCTGCGGGAGCTGTTCCCGCCGGGGTTCGAGGACATGGAGCGGCAGCGGGACCGGTTGTTCGCGGCGCTGACGCACGTCGTCGCGCACCTGGAGGACCCGGAACTCCTCCCCTACCTGCACGACCTGGGGCGCGACCACCGAAAGTTCATGGCCGGGCCCGAGCACTACGTCGCGGTCGGCGCCAGTCTGCTGGCGGCGCTGGCCGAGGCGGCCGGGGAGGCCTGGACGCCGGCGGTGGAGAAGGCCTGGGCCGAGGCGTACCAGGTGATCGCGGACGCCATGGTGTCGGGCGCCACCGCGAGTGCGGAGCCGCCCTGGTGGGACGCCGAGATCGTCCGGCACCTCCAGTACGGGGCGGACATCGCCGTGCTCACCCTGCGCCCGCACGCGCCCCTGTCCTACCGGGCCGGCCAGTACGTCAGCGTGGCCAGCGACCGGGTGCCCACGACCTGGCGGACGTACTCGATCGGCAATGCGCCCCGCCCGGACGGCACCCTCGACCTGCACGTCAGCCGGATCGAGCGGGGGCGGCTCAGCGGCCACCTGGTCCGGGAGGCGCAGCCGGGTGAGGTGCTGCGGCTCGGCGCCCCCGGCGGGCAGATGCTGCTGGACCACGACTCGCCGCGGCCGGTCAGCCTGATCGCGGCCGGCACCGGCTGGGCGCCGGTGCGGGCCATGCTGGAGGAGATGCTGCTGCGGCCGCCCGCAGTGGAGGCCGGGCCGGACAGCGGGCAGGGCGGCGGGCCCGAGCCCCGGCCCGGCGTGCGGCTCTTCGTCGTGGCCCGGGACGCCGCGCACCTCTACGACCGGCCGCTGATCGAGGAGTTCCAGGAGCGCTGCCCCTGGCTCACCGTCACCTACATCACCCCCGCGCCCGGCCAGGACCGCAACCAGGCCACCGACCGGCTGGCGAACGCGCTGAGCCACCGCGGCCGGTGGCCCGAGCAGGACGTGTACCTGAGCGGGCCGGCGCCCTTCATCGAGGAGACGGCCGTGCTCCTCGACGAGCTGGGCGCGCACCCGGGGCGGGTCTTCTACGACGCGGTGCCCGCCTCGGGGGCCGGCCGGGCGCGCAGCCGTCCGCTGGGCTTCGGCGAGTGGTTCCTGAACCGCCCCGAGACCCACTGGTACAACCCGTCCGACCGGGCCCCGCGCGGCCGGTACTGACGTGGGGCGCTACTCCTTGACGCCCTCGGCGACCCGGATCGCGTCCCGGTAGGCGCGGGCCGCGGCGCGCAGGGCGGTCTCCGGGTCGACGCCCTCGGCCTCGGCGCGGGCGGCCAGGGCGAGCAGTTCGTACCCGATGCCCTCGCCCGCGGGCAGCTCCACCGGTACATCGCCGCCGCGGACCCGGGCGGCCAGCTTGGCGGCCAGCGCCAGAGCGGGCTGGCCCAGCGGTATGCCGTCGGTGACGGACTCGCGCTGCTTCTCGACGGCCTTGGTGGCCTGCCAGTGGGCGTGGACGTCCTCGGGGGTCTTGGCGGTGGCGTCGCCGAAGACGTGCGGGTGGCGGTGGACCAGCTTGGCCACCAGGTCCCCGGCCACGTCGTCGACCGACCAGGGCTCCTCGGCGTCCTCCTCGGCGATCCGGGCGTGGAAGACGACCTGGAGCAGGACGTCCCCCAGCTCCTCGCGCAGCGCGTCCCGGTCGCCCTCCTCGATCGCCTCGACCAGTTCGTACGCCTCCTCGATGGCGTACTTGGTCAGCCCCTCATGGGTCTGCTGCGAGGTCCAGGGGCACTCGCGCCGGACCCGGTCCATCACCTGGACGACGTCGAGCAGGCGGGCGCCGGGCAGGTCGTAGGAGCCGGGCAGCAGCTCCAGGTCGGGCATGGACACCCGGCCCGAGCCGGCCAGCCGGGCCAGCCCGTCGGTGAGCCGCTGGTCGCCCTCGCCGGAGGGGACCACCACGACCGTGCGGCCGCCCGCGCAGGCGTCCACCAGCTCCTGGGCGTCCGGCCGGACGTCCTCCACCGCTATCCCGGCCTCCCGCAGGTACGGCAGCTGGGGGTGGGCCGGGTCGGCGCACAGCACGCGGTCGGCGGCGCGCAGGGTCTCCCAGGCGGCGAAGGAGAGCAGGCCGGGGGCGACCCGGTGGCTGGTGGTGAGCAGGACGATGCGGCCGGTGGGGTCGGCGGCGGTGCCGGAGGCGTCGGTGCGGGTGTCAGTCACCCCTCGAAACTACCCCGGCCCCGGACCGCTCCGGCTCCCCCGCCCGGGGGAGCCCGGTCCCCCGGCGGAGGGATCACGACTCAGGCGCCCTCGGGCGCCTGCTGGGCCAGGGTCTGCTGGCTGATCCAGGGGGTCTTGGAACCGGTCAGCTGGATCTTGGCCGGGTCCCAGTCGCCGTAGCGCGGGTTGACCTTGACGCCCAGCTCCTTGGCCGCGGCGGCGATCGGGGCGAGCATCTGCTGCTGGCCGTACTTCGCGCCGAGCTTGGCCACGATCAGCCGGTCCCGGACCGCCTCGTCGATCTGGGACGGGGCGATGGAGGCCTGCTGGAGGACCATCGCCCGGAACTGCTGCTCGCCGCCGAGGCGGCGGACGTCGGAGCCGCGGGCGTCCTCGATCTCCTTGGTGGTGACGCTCAGGCCGGCGTTCTCGGCGGCCTTCTGGAGCACCAGGCTCTGGATCATGGAGTTGAGTTTGGAGCGCTCCAGCCCGGCGGAGTTCTCCAGGAGTTGTGCGGCCTGCGGCGAGCGGTTCTGGGCCGTCCGGACGTCCTTCACCTGCGCCTGCAGCGCGGCGGTCTGGATCCGCTCGCCGCCCACCACCGCCGCCGTACCGGGCCGGGCCTGGCCCGAGCACGCGGTCAGCAGGGGGGCGGCCGCGAGCAGAACGGCGGATACGGAGAGCGCTGTGCGACGGTGCAACGGGACCTCCAAAGTTTGTGCATGGGTGCACAAGGGCCTGCGGTGATCGATGGTAGGGAGTCGGGGTCGTCTCAGCTACCGCTTCGACCAACGATTCCCTGAGCGTTCCGTCGCGTTCACCGCGGCGGCGCACGCGCTTGGGACCCTGCACCGCACCATGCCGAAAGACCAGCGCGCCGACCGCCGCCGTTCCAGTGCCCGCGCCGCCGCCCTCGGGGGGCTGCTGACCGCCCTGACCCTCTGCGCGGGGGACGCGGTGGCCCGCGTCTTCCCCTTCGGGCCGTACCACCGCAGCGTCAACGACCTGGGCAACCAGTTCGTCCCCTTCCACGCGCACCTGTGGGACCTGCTGCACGGGCGGGCCCGGGGCGGGCTGCTCCTCAACTGGCAGTCGGGCTACGGCACCGGCTTCCTGCCGGACCTCGGGACGTACCTGACCAGCCCGTTCGCCCCGCTGGTGGCGCTCTTCCCGCGGGACCGGATCGACCTCGCGGTGTACGTGGTCAGCGTCCTGAAGATCTCCACCGCGGCGGCGGCGATGACCTGGCTGCTGCTGACCCTGCACCCGGGGCGGCGGCCCGGCGGGCGGGGCGGACCGGCCTGGGCGGCGGGGGTGCTGGGCGCCTCGTACGCGCTGTGCGGCTGGTCGGTGACCGAGGCCGCGTACAACCCGATGTGGCTGGACGGGCTGATCGCCTTCCCGCTGCTGTGCCTGACCGGGGAGTGGGCGCTGCGCGGCCGGCGGCCGGTGCTGGGGCCGCTGGTGGTGGCGCTGGCCTGGACGGCGAACTTCTACACGGCGTACATGGCCACGCTGGGCGCGGCGCTGGTGCTGCTGGTCCGGCTGGCGCTGACCGACGGGCCCGGCCGGGGCCGGGCGGCGGTGCGGGTGCTGCTGCGGGCGGCCGGCCGGACCCTGCTGGGGATCGGGCTGGCCGCGCCGGTGCTGGGGCCGGTCTTCCTGGGCTCCCGGCACGCCTACCCCGGCTGGGACGCCAGCTTCCGGCCGGCCGGCTGGGCGGACGTGGCGGCCCGGCTGCTGCCCGCCACCTACGACTTCTTCACCCCGGCGCTCTTCACCGGCACCGGCACCCTGCTGCTGGCCGGGGCGCTCGCCTTCCACCGGGCGGTGCCGGGCCGGGAGCGGCTGGCCTGGACGGGGCTGGCCCTGGCGGTGGCGCTGTCCTTCCAGTGGAAGCCCACCCACCTGGCCTGGCACGTCTTCCAGACCCCGAACGGCAGCCCGTACCGGCAGACCTTCGTGCTCGCCGGGGTGCTGGCCGTCGCCGCCTGGTCGGCGCTGGCCCGCGGGCTGCCGGGGCGCCGGGAGCTGCTGGGCGGGACGGCCGTGGCGGGCGTGCTGGCGCTGGCCGCGGTGCCGAGCGCGCTGCCGACGGCCTGGTCGTACCCGCTCTTCGGGGCCGGGCTGGCGGCGGCGCTGGGCGGGCTGCTGCTGGCCCGGCGGCCCCGGCTCGCGGTGCCGGCGGCCCTGCTGCTGGCCGGGGCGCTGGCCGGGCAGGCGGCGGCAACCACCGCCTACGCGGACCGGATGCGGCTGGGGCGGCTGGACGACTACCCCTCCTGGGGCGCGGCCCAGACGGAGCGGGCCGGGGCGGTGGCCGCCGCCGAGGGCTGGCCGGCGTACCGGACCGACCCGGGGCGGGACACCTTCTCGGGGAACGACCCGCTGCTGATCGGCGGCGAGGGCGGAGCGTACTACAGCAGCCACACCCCGGACGTGCTCACCCGGACGATGGCCTCGCTGGGCGCCGGCTGGACCTCGCGCGGGCGCAGCGTGCAGAGCCTGGACAACCCGGTCACCGACGCGCTCTTCGCGGTGGGGGCGCGGGCCCGGGGCCGGGCGGGCGGCCCGACCACGGTCGAGCGCTCGCCGGTGCCGCCGCTGGTGACCCTGCGGCCCGGGGACCCCGGCCGCTACGGCCCCTCGCCCTTCCGGAACCAGGAACTCCTGCTGGGGGCGCGGGTGTACGAGGAGCCGGCGGGCGGGGTGTGCCGGGCGGGCACGGAGGTCTTCCTCTGGGCGCCCGACTACAACGGCCGGGTCCGGCTGTCCGGCGGCGAGCGCTTCCGCATGATCGGCGGCCGGCCGCGCTACCGGGCCGCCCTCCAGCCGCTGGGGACCTCCCGCGGCGCCGCCTCCCGGCTGGTCTTCGAGGGACCCGCACCGCGCGAGCGGACGCTGGGCTGCCTGGACCGGGCGAAGCTGGCCGCGGCGGTGGACCAGCTGCGCGCCGCCGGCCCGCGGTCCGTGACCGTAACCGACCACGGCGTGCGGGCCGAACTGCCGCCCGGAGCCCGGGGAGTGGCCGTGCTGGCCGCCCCCCGGATCGCCGGCTGGCGCTGCGACGGCGCCCCGGCCGGCTCCTACCTGGGCCTGGTCGCCGCCCCGGTCCACGGCGCGACGGTGGACTGCACCTTCCGCCCGCCGGGCCTGCGCCCCGGCCTGGCGGCGGGCGGCGCCGCCCTCCTCCTGCTGCTCCTGTCCCGGGCGACGGCCCGGTGGCGGGGCCGGCGGCCCCGCGCGGAGGCCCGCTACGACGGGGTGGGATCCGACGGGTCCTCGACCGGCCAGGCGATCTCCAGCCGGTTGCCCGGGTCGTCCGGGGTCCCGGTCCAGCGCCGGTAGACCATCCGGACCGGGCCGGCGAAGGCGAAGCCGTGCCCGGTGACCCAGTCGGCGACGGCGTCGTACGCGCCCAGGACCTGCGGGAAGGCGGCGGCCGCGCCCTCGACCTCGGTGCAGGCGAAGTCACTCGCGGGCAGCTCGCGCACGGTCAGGCCCGCGGGCAGGTCCACGGGCTGCGCGCCCTCCTCCCAGAACGGCAGGCAGGCCTCGACCAGCGTGGCGTTCTCGTCGTCGCACACGCCGTGGAAGCGGACGAAGGCCGGACCGTCGAGGGTGAGCGGGCCGTGGCCGGCACACGCGTACAACTCCCGGAAGGCGTCGCGGAGGAAGTCCTCGAGCCCGGAGTTGTCCACGGTCGCCCCGCGGACGAGGACGCGTTCGGCGGCGCCCGGGCGGACGGTGACGCGGTGGGTCATCTCTGCTCCTTCGGTCGGTCGGCTCAACAAGCCGTGGACCAGGGAGCGCTGCACCTCCAGCCGGCGCTCGGCCGCCCGCAGCCGGGCCCGCAGGGCGGCGGCCAGCTCCGCCTCGCCGCCGTCGAGCAGCCGGCGCACCTCCTCGACGGGGATGTCGAGCCGCCGCAGCGCCCGGACCGACCGCGCCCTGCGCACCTGGTCGCGCCGGAAGTAGCGGTAGCCGCTCACCGGGTCGACGAAGGCCGGCACCAGCACGCCGGTGGCGTCGTAGTGCCGTAGCGCGGTCACCGAGAGGCCGCTGGCCTGCGAGAACTGCCCGATGGGCAGCAGGTTCTTCCTGTCCACGGCCCTGACTGTGCCCTCTCTCGCCACCCGAGAGTCAAGCCCGGCCGGGCGGGGGCTGGTGATGCGGGGCTCGGTGCTGATGGATCCTCCTCGGTTGCACCAAC
>NZ_JBFBGK010000088.1:0-37625 GCF_040684615.1 Streptomyces sp. NPDC089919 | reverse complement strand
GACAGCGGGGCTCCGCCCCGAACCCCGCACCGCCGCTCCGCGACGGTCGCCTCAAACGCCGGCGAGGCTGGAAGGAAGGGGGTACAGCGGGGCTCCGCCCCGAACCCCGCGTCTCAAACTCCCCCAGCTACCGCTGGGAGGTGCCCCCAGCGAGGCTGGGTATGCCGGGCGCAGCCCGGACCCGCACCGCCGCTCCGCGACGGTCGCCTCGAAGTCCCCCAGCCAGGCCGGCAAGGGAACGGCGGGGGGCAGCGCCGGGCACCGGCTACGGCGTCCAGGGCACCCGGTGTTCCGAGAGGTGGGCCAGGACCGCGTGGTTGGCCTCCCAGCCGTCCGGGAAGCGGACGGCCACGCCCAGTTGGACCGGTTCGGTGGAGGGGTGGTCGTCCAGCAGCTCCGCGATGCCGGCGCGGGCGACGACCACGCAGGCGTGCCGGTGCCGCGAGGCCAGTACGCACAGCCGGCCCGTCTCCAGGTGGAAGGCGGTGGCGTCGGGGCGGCCGGAGAGCGGGTGCAGCACGACCGTGAGGTCGTACTCCCGGCCCTGGAGCCGGTTGGCGGTGTCGACCGTGACCCCGGTGACCCCGAGCCCGGCCAGCGCGGCCCGGACGGCCGCGGCCTGGTCGCGGTGGGCGGTGCCGACCGCGATCCGGTCGGCGGTCACCGGTACCGGCTGCGGGGCGCGCTCGCTGACCGCGGCGGTACCCCGATCCAGCGCCCGCCGGACCACCGCGGCCACCGCCGCGACCGCCTCCGGGTCGGTGCGCGGGGTGTGCCGGGCGGGCAGCTCCAGCAGCCCCCAGCCGCTCTCGGCGGCCTCGTCGAGCACCCGGTCGGGGCCCGAGCCGTCCGAGGCCGCCCCGAAGGACAGCCGCCGCTCGCCCGGCCCGGTGCCGCTGCGGAAGGGCGTGTACGGGTAGAAGGCCGCGGAGACCAGCGGCGCGGCCGAGGCGGGCAGCCGCCAGGACACCGGGAGCCGGTGCTGGGGCAGCCCGGGATTGTGCGCCAGCAGGGTGGCCACCGCACTGGCCGACGGGTCGTACGACAGCCCCGCCCACTGCTCCGCGCCGACCACGCTGAAGGGGTCCAACTGCCCCGGGTCGCCCACGAAGAGCGCCCGCTCGAAGAGTCCGGCCACGGCCAGCAGCGCGTCCGAGCGCATCTGGTACGCCTCGTCGACGATCGCGTGCTCCCAGGGCTCGGCGCCCTGGACGTGGGCCCACTTGGCGGCGGTGGACAGGACGACCGGCAGTCCGGCGAGGTCCGCGGCCTTGGCGGACAGGGCCACCGAGTCCAGCTCGGCCAGCGCCGGGTCGAAGGCGTCGGCGTCGCTGCTGTGCAACCGCCCCACCCGCAGCTCCGGTTCGGCTTCGTGCAGGCGCAGGACCAGGTCGTCGACCTGGGCGTTGGTCTGCGCGACCACCATCAACCGGCGGCCGGCCGCGGCCAGTTCCCGGGCCGCCCGCACCACGAGGGTGGACTTCCCGGCGCCGGGCGGGGAGTCGACGACCACCCCGCGGTGCCGGCCGTCGAGGGTGTCCCGCAGGATCGCGGCGGTGGCGGCGGCCGCGGCGGCGCCGGGGTCGAGCCCGGCGTCGGGGCTGCGCGGCCCGCCGAGCAGCCGCCCGGCCGGATCCGTCGCCGGGTCCGCCGGGTGCGCGGTCGGGTTCACAACACGTCCTCACTGGTCACGGCGTCGGGTGCGTCGGCCCCGGTGGCCCGGGACCCGGGCGGGCCGCCGTGGGTCCAGGGGGTGTCCTCCGGCTCGGGCAGCTTGGGGCCGGAGCGGCTGTCGTGCTCGAAGAGCGTCCAGCAGACCCGGTCGCCCTTCTCGGGCACCGAGCCCGGCTCCGGCTCCCGGCCGCGGCCCATCTTGTCGAGCAGCCGCAGCACGAGGATCCGGCCGTCGTCCCCGGCCGGCCCCGCGCCCTCGGACTCGTACCGGACGAACTCGGCCTTCTGCGGCCGGCCGGCCAGCGAGCGGTAGAGCTTCGCGCCGGGGGCGAGCTGCGGCAGGTCGTCCGTGGCGAGCAGCACCAGCGGGCGCGGGCTGGGGCGCTTGGACTCGGTCCACTCCATGACCGTCTCGGTGACCTCGCCCGCGAAGGCCTCGCCGGCCAGCCGCCGGCCGGCCATCACCAGCGGGTCGTCCAGCGCCTCCTGCGCCTCGAGCCGGGCCTGCTCGCTCTCCCGCCGGGCCAGCTTCTGCGCGGCGGTCACGGCGTCGTCCACCCGCGGCTGCGGGGGCTCGCCGGCCGCGACCCGGTCGCGGTGGCCGGTGTAGGACCAGCGGTCGGCGGCCCAGCGCTCGGCGGTGCGGGCGCCCGGCGGCAGCTCCCGCAGCAGCTCCAGGGCCCGCCACACGGCCCGCCAGGTGGGCAGCAGCTGGCCCAGCAGCAGCTCCCGGACCTCCTCCTCGGCCTTCCCGACGGCCGCCTCGCGGTACGGGTCGGCCGCCCGCGCGGCGTCGTACCGGGCCATCGCCGGGGCCAGCAGGCGGTTGTCGAAGGCCGGGTCGGTGGCCGGGCCGGCCGGCGGGCAGAGCAGCTGCCCACGGGCGTCCCGGCCGGTCTCCATCAGCAGCGCGCGGGCCGCGCCGGACTCCCCCGCGGGCGGGTCGAGCCAGCCGAGCAGGGCGCCGAGGTGCTGGTCCTCGAGGGTGCTCTGGCCGGTGGCCCAGTGCCGGCCGAGCAGGTCGGTGGCGGACAGCAGCAGCGCGGAGCCGGGCACCCGGGCGCGCTCGCCGAGGTGGGTGAACCAGCGGCCCAGCAGCGGGACCCGCGGCGGCGCCGGGTAGGGCGTGTCCGGGTCGTCCTCGGCGGTGCGCCGGAAGCGCATGGACCGGCCGAGCAGCCGGACGTACTCCACGCCCGCGCGGTTGGGCACCACGATCTGCGGGGCGTCCAGGCACAGCTCGACGGTGGTGGGGACCTTCTCCTTCGTGACCGGGTCGGTGGTGGTGCGCTCCAGCGTCTCGAAGGCGTCGGCGTACCCCTCCAGGTACGGCAGGACGGTGCCGGCCAGGCCGGCCAGGAACTGCCAGCGCAGGTCGCGGTCCCGGGGCTGCGGGACGACGAACAGCTCGGGGCGGTCCGGGTCGGTGCCGGCCAGCGCGCCGAGCGGGGCGCCGGCCTCACCGGCGGTGGTCAGCGGTACGAGGACCAGGGGGCGGTCGGAGAGGTGGCGGTGGCGGACGGTGGCCAGCGGCACGGCCCGCCCGGCCTCGACCGCCTCCAGCCGCGCCAGGGTGGTCAGCAGGCTCATGCGGGATCCTCCGGGGACGGCTCGGTCCGGCGGGGGGCCGGGACGGCGGCGCCCGGGTCCGCGCCGGGCCCGGCGGGGTCCTCGGCGCGCCCGCGGGCGGCGGCCTCGGCCAGGGCCTCCGCGCGCAGCCGGGCGGCCCGGCGCAGCGCCTGGGCGGTGGGGTCCTGCGGGTCGGACTCCCGGCCGGCGGCCGCGGCCAGGGCCGCGCCGACGGTGGTCAGCGCGCCCAGCTCGCCGCGGACGCCCCGGCCCAGGGCGGTGACCGAGCCCTCGGCGCGGGCCCGGTCCCGGCAGTGGAAGGCCAGCTCACAGGCGGCCAGGCACTCGGGGGCGTAGGCGGCGGGCACCGATTCGACGGCCGCGGTCAGCTCCTCGCGGGGCCGCTCGGTGTCGAAGCTGGTGCCGGCCGGCAGCGCGTCGGCCAGCTCCTCGACGCGGGTGAGCCGGTCGAGCTGGCGGCGGGTGACGGAGCGCTGCTTGCGGATGTCCACGGGCGCGGCGGTGGGGAGGTTGGAGAAGTCCTTGGGGCAGACCAGCAGCGCGCGGTGGTCCACCGAGGCGCCGTCGACCAGGGCGGCGGTCCGCTCCAGGGCGAGGGCGTAGACGGCGGCCTGGCGGGCGGCGGCGCCGACCTTGGCCGGGTCGGCGGAGCCGTCGAGCAGCGGGAAGGACTTGATCTCGACGACGGTCCAGCGGCCGTCGGGGCGGACGACCACGGCGTCCGGCTCCAAGAAGGCGGGGGTGCCGGCGACTTCCAGGGCGAGCAGCGGGTGGTCCAGCAGGGCCCAGCCGCCGGCCGCGGTGGCCTCGCGCAGGGCGAGGGCGGTGCGGGCGGCCCGGCCCTCGGGGCCGGCGGCGGTCAGGTCCGGCAGCAGGGCGTCCTCGGGGGCGGGGGCGGCGGGGCCGCCCAGCCGCTCGGCGACCAGGCGCAGCAGCTCCCGGCCGCCGTCGGCCTTGACCTTGGCCTCGAAGGAGTTGCCGCGGACCATCGCGAACTGGGACTGGCCGTAGGCGGCCGGGGAGCCGAGGGCGGTGGCGAGCGCGGGTTTGTCGACCCCGGCGCCGTCGAGCAGGGCGCGTCTGCGGCAGCCGGGGTTGGCCGCGAGGGCGGCCAGGGCCCGGGCGTCGAGCGGACGCGGGGGGACGGCCGGGCCGCGCAGCTCAGCCAGTCGCTGCCGGAGCGGAGGGCGTGGGGCCGGGCCGGGCGGTCGCGTCGTCCGGCTGTCGTTGGGCGGGTAGGCGCTCACCCGCGGAAGTGTCCCATCCGCCACTGACAGCCGGGGGCTTCGTACGGAATCTCCCGATCCAGTGGGCGACCAGGGCGCCCAGTCCCATGACGGCGCAGCCGGCGACGGCGTCGAGGAAGTAGTGGTTGGCGGTGCCCATGACGACGAGCAGGGTGATCACCGGGTAGAGCGCGCCGAGGCCCCGCAGCAGCGGGTTGCGGCCGTACTTCCAGAGCAGGATGCCGCACCACAGGGCCCAGCCCACGTGCAGGCTCGGCATGGCGGCGTACTGGTTGGTGAGGTGGCCCAGCCCGCGCGGGGCGCTGGCCTCGCCGCCCCACCAGCCGTACGAGGCGAAGTGCGCCATGGTGTCGGTGAAGCCGTGGCCGGGGCCGATCAGCCGGGGCGGGGCGGTGGGCAGCAGCGCGAAGCCGACCAGGCCGAGCAGGGTGGAGGCCATCAGCCAGGTCCGGGCCCGCCGGTAGTGGGCGGGGCGGCGCAGGTACAGCCAGACCAGCACGGCGGGGGTGACCAGGTAGTGCAGGGTGGCGTAGGCGAAGTCGGCGGGTATGCCCAGCCAGCCGTGCCGGGTGAACTGCGGATTGAGCGTCCGCTCGAAGTCGAGCCCGAGCACGGATTCGTAGTGCAGGATGGCGCGGCCGTGGTCCAGCGCGGCGCTCACGTCACCGCGGGCCAGCAGCCGGCCGCATGAGTACGCGGCGTACACGAGGGCGATGAGCAGCAGTTCGGCCCACCATCTGGGGGTGGGCCGGTTTTCTCGTATCCGCGTCAGCATACCTCCATGATGCCCGAGGCAACTAAAGGTTCAGACTTTGTTCATTCGAGCACCGGCGGTGCGCGATGATGGTGGGGTTGTCGGATTTACCCGAATGACCCGTTTGAACCGTTTGACCGAGACGCACGCTCGACCGGACGACCGCGCTCCGGTCCCGCCCCTGGAGGGTCCCCATGGCACCCCGCATCCTGCTGGCCCGGCACGGACAGACCGCCTGGTCGCTGTCCGGGAAGCACACGGGCCGGACGGACGTCCCGCTGCTGGACGAGGGACGCCGGGGCGCCAAGCTGCTGGGCGAGCGGCTGTCCCGGGCGCCCTGGTCCGAGCTGGACCTCGAGGTCCGCACCAGCCCCCTGGTGCGCGCCAGCGAGAGCTGCGAGCTGGCCGGTTTCGGCGACCGCGCCGAGCCCTGGGACCTGCTCATGGAGTGGCACTACGGCGCGTACGAGGGCATGACCCCGGCCGAGATCCAGGCGGTCCGGCCGGGCTGGCTGATCTGGCGCGACGGGGTGCCGGAGGGCGAGGCCGTGACGGACATCTCAGCCCGCGCCGACCAGGTGATCGAGTGGGCCCGGGCCGGCGACCGGGACGTGCTGGTCTTCGCCCACGGCCACTTCCTGCGCACCCTCGGCGCCCGCTGGCTGGGTGAGCCCGCCTCCTTCGGCGCCCGCCTGCGCCTGGAGCCCACCTCCCTCTCGGTCCTCGGCTGGGCGTACGGCATGCCGGCGCTGGAGCGGTGGAACGACACGGGGCATCTGGACGTGTGAGGGAGGAGGCCGGGGGGTCGGGATGTGCGGGTCCCCCGGTGCTTGACAGGGGGTGGCCTGCAGGCCACCCCCTGTCAAGCACCTCCCCCACACATCCCTCAGCCGCGCACGCGTCTCTTGGCCGCGCTCCCGAATGGGGCGCTCTTGCGCGGCGTTGGACAATGGAGGGTGGCCCGGCATCGCGGGGGCCACGGCCCATGGGGGTGCCTCCGGACGGAGTCCGGGGGAGGACACGCACAGGACGCACAGGAGGACACGCATGGCTGAGGCCGAGCGCGCCGAGCGGAGGCTGCGGCCCGCACAGCTGCTCTTCGAGCCTGCGGAGGCGGTCGCGGACCCGGAGCACTTCTTCGACCTCGAATCGATAGACGACCCGCGCGAGCTGCTGAGCCGCGCCACCGAGCTGACGCTGGCCTTCCGCGCGGCGCACGACCGGGCCACCGAGTTCCAGGCCGTGGCGGCGGCCCAGCTGGCCGATCCGCGGCGGTTCGACAGCCTGTCCGCCGCCGTGATCGCCGAGCGCGCGGACTGGACCGAGGACTACGCCCTGAAGATGATCGAGTTCGGCCAGGGCCTGCTGCGCGGCGAGACCGAGCCGCGCGGCTAGGCGGGCGGCTCCGGGAGCAGCACGAGCGCCAGGACGGGGCGCCGGCCGAGCGGGCCGGCGCCTTTCGCGCGTCCCGGGCTTCCGTACATCTGTCCGTACCGGCGGCATATGCCGGAGGGCAAGGTACTCCTCGCGCCGCGCCCCTGTCCCGGTTTCCGGCAACTCCTCGCGTCGGATCCGCCACACCCGGTACATGTGGAGCCATGGACTCCTCGCTGCGTGAAGAGACGGCCGCCGCCCGCGCCACCGGCACCCCGGCCCGGGCGGACGTCTTCGGCCTGCTGGCCGCGGACGTCATCGACCGGCACCGGGCGACCCTGGTCACCCCGGCCGGGGCGGCCTGGCTGGCCTCCGCCTCGGCGCACCCGCGCTCCACGCTCTCCCTCTGGGAGTCCCGGCCCACCGCCCCGGCCGTGCTGCCCTGCGGCACGGCCTTCGACGTGGTCAACGTCCCCGTCGTCTTCGGCCGGCGGATGCTGGACCGGCTCTGGGAGGCCGGTCCCGGCTCCGGGCCGGTGGCGGTGCACCGCGGCCGGATGCTGCTCTTCGCCGCCCCCGGCACCGCCCAGCGGCTCCCCTCGCTGCTGGACTGGGAGGAGTGGGGCGACTCCGTGCCGGCCCCGCTCTGCCACGGCCGGGGCGACGCGGTGACCGTGCCCGCGCTGGCCCCGGAGCCCGCCGGCGGGCATTCCCGCTGGCTGGTGGCCCCCGACTCGCGCGCACCGTGGCTGCCGGGCCCCGAGGTACTGCTGTGGGCCTGCGTCCGGGCGGCCCGGGCGGCATCCGCCGAGGCCGTGCGGGTATCGATTTTTCCTCCGGCGGATGAGGGTGCTAATGTCTACGACGTCAGCAGGCGCCGCTAGCTCAGTTGGTTAGAGCAGCTGACTCTTAATCAGCGGGTCCGGGGTTCGAGTCCCTGGCGGCGCACGACACGAAGGAAGCCCCTCGCGCAAGCGGGGGGCTTCCTTCGTTGTGCCGCGGGCCTCCGTTCAGGTCGTGGTGACCTTCACGGTGTACGCCCCCGAGGGCGTGCGGTCGGCCACCTCGATCCGGATCCGCTCGCCGGGCACGGTGTACGTCTCCCCCGGCTCCAGCGGGGCGTCGGCCAGCGGCGGGTACACCGAACGGTCCCAGCAGGCCTCGGTGTCCGGGTGCCCGTCCATCACCTCGATCGGGCCGCCGCCCGAGGAGGCCTCGCTGCGCACCTTGTAGACCAGCACGCCCTCGGTACAGGTGTCCCCGTCGTTGCCCGCCGAGCCCCGCGCCTCGATGGCCACCGCGGTCTCGGGGCCGGTGCGGACCACCGCGAGCCGGGTGCCGCCGGTGCCGCCGCGGGGGTTGGGCTGGCCCAGCGGCTGGAGGGTGTGCAGGGAGGTGCCGTCGCGGACGCAGTCCACCTGGGCCGAGCCCAGCCAGCCCAGCTTCCACTTGTTCCAGGCGAACAGGTCGGGGGACATCCCGAACTGGCTGCCCATGACGTCCCAGTCACCCACATAGGTGTCCCAGTCGCCCTTGCCGTCGGACGGCCGGTGGTAGAGGTCGGGCAGGTCGAAGACGTGGCCGGTCTCGTGCGCGAGCACGTTCCGGTCCGGCGGGTGGTGCTCAAAGACCGTGACCACCCGCCGCAGGTCGGTGCCGTCCACCTGGACCGGGCGGTCGAAGTTGACGACCTTCGTGGCGTCCGAGTCCACCCCGGGGGCGTCCGGGTCGGCGACGAAGTAGACGACGTCGTACCGGCTGAAGTCCACGCTCCGGTCGGCCGTGGCGATGGCGTCCCGCAGGTAGGCGGCCCGGTCCGCGGCGTCCCAGTCCCGCTTTATCCGGTAGGCGGTGGACGCCTTGGGCATCTTCAGCCACTGCTGCTGGGGGTGCGGCACCAGCCGGAACCGCCCGTAGGAGGCGCGGGCGAAGAAGTCGCTGGTCTCGGGGAAGTAGTCGCCGGTCAGCTCCTGCGGGGAGGCGGCCGGGGCCGCGTCCGGGAAGGAGAGGAAGACCATCACGGCGTCCAGGGTCCGGGCCGGCTTGGGGTAGGCGCCGTTCCAGCTGTCCAGCCCGAGCGAGTGGTGGGCCGCGGTCCGGGTCAGCGCACAGGGCCCGGCACCCTGCGGGGCGGCCACCGCGGGTCCGGCGAAGAGGGAGATCGCGGCGAGGGCCGACAGGGAGGTGAGGGTCGCCGCGGCACTGCGGACGCGGTAGCGCTCCACTCCCCCGGGTGTCTGCTGTCGCGGCACGTCGACCTCCGGTGAGGGGTTCGGAACATCCCACCCACCTTGTGCTGATTTTCCTCCCTATGTCCTGTTCCAGTGCCCCACAAGAGTGAGCGGGCCGCCGCGAAGCTGCCTCACTTAACGTCACAGACGATCAGATGACGACTCGTCGCGTTCAGGTCCGCACAGGCTCGCGCACAGCCGCGCAGAAACGATCGGTCGCGGAAGTGGTACCGCCCATCGGGGTACCGGATGCGCGTGGCGGCGCCGCTGGATAGCCCCTCGCGGCAGCCTCTATGATCGGCACACTTTCCAGCACGGACGCCGCCCCCGGGGGCGGCCTCCCCCATCCGGCCGGTGCCGCCGGCCGGCGGTCCAGGACCGACCTGTACGAGTCAACTGCACTGCGGGAGCGAGCGGTGAGCGGAACCTCAGAAGGACCCGGTTCAGCGGCCGACGGCATCCGACCAACGGTCACGGAGCGTCACACCGTCGGTCGGTCCGCGGCCGAACTGCGCGACTACGCGGCCGCGTTCAACGCGGCCCACCTCGCGATGGCCGTGGTCGACCGGAACGGCCTGGTGGTGGCCGCCAACCACGCCCTCGCCCAACTCGTGGGCGGCGAGGCGCACTCCCTGGGCGGCCGGTCCGCCGCCGAGCTGGTGGACCTCGCCGCGGAGGCCCGGACCTGGCAGGCGTACCTCGAAGTGCTGCGCGGCCGGCAGGCCCGGCTGCGCTGCACCCGGCGCCTGAAGCACCCGGACGGGCACTCCCTGTGGACCGAGGTCACCCTCGGGCCGATGCCCGGCACCCGCGAGGTCCTGCTCTCCGTCGCGGACATCAGCGACCGGCGCGACCTCCAGGCCCGGCTGCGCCACCTCCAGATGCACGACCCGGTGACCCGGCTGCCCAACCGGGCGCTCTTCTTCGAACGGCTCTCCTCGGCCCTGGAGGCCTCCTCGTACGACCAGGGCGGCACCGGCCGGATCGGGCTGTGCTACCTGGACCTGGACGGCTTCAAGGCGGTCAACGACACCCTCGGGCACCGGGTCGGCGACCGGCTGCTCACCGCGGTCGCCGCCCGGCTGACCCAGTGCGCCGACCAGTCGCCGTACGGGCGGCCCGGCGGGCACCTGGTGGCGCGGCTGGGCGGGGACGAGTTCGCCCTGCTCGTCGAGGACTCCACCGGCACCGAGCAACTGGCCGACCTGGCCCGCTCCGTGCTGGCCGCGCTCCAGGAGCCCTTCGACCTGGCCGGCCAGCGGCTCTCGGTCTCCGCCTCGATCGGGGTGGTGGAGCGGGCCACCGAGGGCACCTCCGCCACCGGTCTGATGCAGGCCGCCGACACCACCCTCTTCTGGGCCAAGGCCGACGGCAAGGCCCGGTGGACCCTCTTCGACCCGGAGCGCAACGCCCACCGGATGACCCGCCAGGCCCTCTCCAGCACCCTGCGGCCGGCCGTGGAACGCGGCGAGTTCGCACTGGAGTACCAGCCCCTGGTGGACCTGGAGAGCGGCGCGGTCCGCGGGGTCGAGGCGCTGGTCCGGTGGAATCACCCGCAATTCGGGACACTGACGCCGAATCGGTTCATCGGAATTGCCGAAGAGGACGGCTCGATCGTGCAGCTGGGCCGCTGGGTGCTGCGCACCGCCTGCCGGCAGGCCCGCCGCTGGCAGCTGGACCACCCGGCCGACGTCCCGGTGTTCGTGAGCGTCAACGTCGCCGTCCGCCAGGTCTGGGACTCCGACCTGGTGGGCGACGTGGCGGAGATCCTTGCGGAGACCGGGCTCGCCCCCGAACTGCTCCAGCTGGAACTGACCGAGTCCGCCGTGATGGGTTCGGCCGGCCGGCCGCTCCAGGCCCTCCAGGCGCTCAGTGACATGGGCGTGCGGATCGCCATCGACGACTTCGGCACCGGCTACTCCAACCTCGCCTACCTCAGCCGGCTGCCGGTCTCGGTGCTCAAGCTCGACGGGTCCTTCGTCCGCGGCTTCCGCTACGAGGAGGGCACCCACCCCAACCCGGCCGACGAGACCATCGTCGAGGCGCTGGTGCAGCTGGCGCACCGGCTGGGGCTGACGGTGACCGCCGAGTGCGTGGAGACGGCCGGCCAGGCGGCCCGGCTGCGCCGGGTCGGCTGCGACACCGGCCAGGGCTGGCTGTACTCGCGGGCCGTGGCCCCCGAGCGGATCGCGGAGATGATCGGCCGGACCACCTACCCCACCGGGCACGGGAGCGCCCCGACCCCCCTGGTGTGAGGGGCCGGGGCGCTCCGTGGCTCGGCGCGGGGTGGGGGGAGATCAGCAGGCGCCGAGGTCCTGCCACACGCCCCACTCACCGGTGGTGCCGGGCTCCTCGTTCTGCGTCCACCACTTGGCCTTCCAGTTGTGGCCCTTGTGGGAGACCTGCTGGCCGCCGGTGTAGACGGTGCCGGCGACGTACGCGGGAGCGGTGCAGCCCGTGGGCGGCGTGGTCGGCGGGGTCGTCGGAGGCGTGGTGGGCGGGGTGGTCGGCGGCGTCGTGGGCGGCGTCGTCGGCGGGGTGGTCGGGTCGGTCGGGCTGGAGCCGACGGCGGCCACGATCTGGTTCAGCAGCGTGGTGTTGTCGTCCAGGCCGAGCAGGGAGTACATCATCGCGCCGGCCAGGCCGCGCTGGTGGGCGTAGTCGGCCCGGGCCTGGATGGACTTCTGGTTCAGGCCGGTGAACCACTCGCCGTCCTTGTAGAAGTACGAGGCCTTGGCCTTGTCGTCCCAGAAGGTGGTGGCGGGGTTGTCGACGATGCCGCCGAGCTCCTTGTAGTGCGCGATACCGGCCTGCTGGCTGACCGGGCGGACGTTGGAGGGGCCGGTCGCCGGCTGCGCGAGACCGTTGTTCGGGCCCGCCGGGACGCCCTTCCAGCCGCGGTAGTAGAACTCGTAGCCGAGGGTCAGCTTGTTGGCCGGGAAGCCGCCGGCGATGCCGTAGGCGGCGTTGCCGTCCAGCCAGGAGTTGATGGCGTTGTCGATGCTGTACTTCTCGGTGCCGGGCGCGATCGGGTCGGTCGGGTCCGAGTCCGAGGGGTAGAGCGGCGACTGGTGGTACACCGGACCGTCGGCGTCCCAGGCGCCGTGCATGTCGTACGTCATGATGTTCGCGTAGTCGAGGTACGCGCCGATCTTGTCCGTCTCGATGTACTTGATCTTGTCCTGGCCGGCCGGCAGGGCGGCGGTGAGCAGGTACTTCTTGCCGCCGTTGGCCGCGCCGTAGGCGTCGAGCTGGGTGCGGAACTCCTTGAGCAGGGCGGTGAAGTTCGCCTTGTCCTCGGGGCCGTAGTGGTTGCCCAGGTGGCCGCCGGAGGAGCCCGGGTACTCCCAGTCGATGTCGATGCCGTCGAAGATCCCGGCCGCCGAGCCGGCGCCGCCGTAGCCGCCCTCGACCGGCAGGTTGCCCTTGATGTACTGGTCGATGCAGGAGCTGACGAGCTTCTTGCGGCTGGCGTCGGTCAGCGCGGCGTCGTGGAAGTACTTGGAGTACGTCCAGCCGCCGATGGAGATGTTGATCTTCAGCTTGGGGTACTTGGCCTTCAGCTGCTTGAACTGGTTGAAGACGCCGACGATCGGCTGGTCCCACTTGTCGGCCACGCCGCTGACGCTGTCCGCGGCGCTGAAGGACTTCTGGTAGTCGGCGTACGAGTCGCCCGCGCCGTCACCCGCGTTGGCGTTGTTGTCGTCGCCCGCGGCCTTGTTCGCCTCGAAGCAGGTGAGGTTGGTGGGGTGGATGTTGCCGAACGAGTAGTTGATCACGTCCAGCTTGCCCGCGATGCCCCGGGTGTCGAGGTGCTTGGGGTAGAAGGCGTTGCCGTACACGCTCCACTGGTCGTAGTACGCGATCTTCACTCCGCCGGTGCTGGGGGCGGCGGCGGAGGTGGCGGCCTCGGCGGAGGCGAGGCCCGCGAAGCCGGCCAGGGCTCCGGCGGCGAGCGCGGCGGTGGAGATCGCCGCGAGCAGCGGTTTACGGATGTGCATGGACAGCCCCCGGGGAGGTGGGAGGGACGGGAGGAGCGCGCGTTGGAGCAGTGATAGCCCTCACGTCAGGAGCACGTCAATGGTTTGGACCAAAGAAGGACTAGACCACTTCCGCGGCATAACTGCTCGTCAGAAGCCCGCCCGGACAAACCGAACCGCCCGCCACCCCGGGTGACGAGCGGTTTAAGGCTGTCTTGAACTTGGCGGGCGCAAGGTTTCGGCAACAAACCAGCCGAACTCCGTTAGCACGCCGTCCACATGATCAGGAGGCGCCCCCCGGCATCCCGTACGCATCTGCGATGAGCTCGTAGGACCGTCTCCGCGCCTCGCCCGCATGGGCGTTGGCGGTCAGCATCAGCTCGTCCGCGCCGGTCCGCGCGACCAGCGCGTCCAGCCCGGCCCGGACCTCCTCGGCGCCGCCGTGGATGACGTTCCGCAGCCAGTCGCCCAGGAACTCCCGCTCCATCTCGGTGTACGGGTACGACTCCGCCTCCTCGGGGGTGGGCACCAGCCCGGGCCGGCCGCTGCGCAGCCGCAGCATCGACAGGGCCGCCGCGCGCGCCTGCCGCCGCGCCTCGGCCGGGTCGTCGGCGGCCAGCGCGGACACCCCGATCAGCGCGTACGGCTTGTCGAGCACCGCCGAGGGCCGGAAGGTGTCCCGGTAGAGGTCGAGCGCGGGCAGCGTGTTGGCGGCCGAGAAGTGGTGGGCGAAGGCGAACGGCAGCCCCAGCTCCGCCGCCAGCCGGGCGCTGAAGCCCGAGGAGCCCAGCAGCCACAGCGGCGGCCGGCCGGCGGGCCCCTGCACGGGGCCGGGCACGGCGTGCACCCGGGCGTACGGGTGCCCGTCCGGGAAGTCGTCGTCCAGGAAGCGGGTGAGCTCCGCCAGGGCCCGCGGGAACTCCTCGGCGGCCTCGTCCAGCCGGCCCGGGCCGCGCAGCGCCCGGGCGGTCTGCCCGTCGGCGCCCGGGGCCCGGCCCAGCCCGAGGTCGATCCGGCCGGGGGCCAGCGCCTCGAGCGTGCCGAACTGCTCGGCGACGACCAGCGGGGCGTGGTTGGGCAGCATCACCCCGCCGGAGCCGAGCCGGATCCGGGAGGTGTGCGCGGCCAGGTGCGCCAGGATCACCGCGGGCGCGGAGCTGGCCACCCCGGGCATCGAGTGGTGCTCGGCGACCCAGTGCCGGTGGTAGCCGCGCCGCTCGGCGAGCCGGGAGATCTCCACGCTGGTGCGCAGGGACGCCGCCGCGGTCGAGCCGGCGCCGACCGTGACGAGGTCGAGCACCGAGAGCGGAACCGGAGCCCTACCTTCCGCAGTCCCTCGAATGGCGTCTTCCATTTCGCCCTCGCCCCTCTTTTCCGTGATCCGCACCGGATGATCGAAACTGTACGAAGAGGTCGAACAGGGACCGGTCGCCATGCATTCCCGGCATTCCCGCAGCAGGCCCATGACCTTGGCATATGCCAGTGATATAGATCCCCGTGGGGCGGCGTGATTGAGCCATCAATCTCTCCAACAGACGCTCCGCATGGGCCCCTTGGTGGCTATCGTGGTAGGGCAAGCGGTAACAACCTGCTAGGGGGAAACCGTGGCGCTGAAGCCCGAGCCGACCGCGCCGTTCCATTCGGTGCAGTACGCCCTGCGCGTGCTCGAAACGATCTCTCGGCACACCGGTGGTGTGACCGACGTCCAGATCGCGCGCGAAACCGGCCTGCCCGCCGTGCATCTCGGGCCGATGCTCCTGATGCTGCGGCGCGAGGGCTACGTCCTCCAGGTCTCGGACGGCGCGTACGCCATAGGGGATTCCCTGGTCCTCCTCGGCTCGGGAGTGGACCGGCAGCAGGCCCTGCAGAGCAAGCTCCAGGACACCCTCGACCAGCTGCGGGACTCCGTCGGCGCGGCCGTCTACATCAGCCGGTACGTCGACGGCGAGGTGAAGATCACGCAGTTCGCGGACAGCCCCCGGACCCCGAAGGTCCACGAGTGGGTGGACTTCCGCTCGGCGGCGCACGCCAGCGCGGTCGGCAAGTGCCTGCTCACCCAGCTCGACCTGAACGGCCGCCGGGACCACCTGTCCCGCCACAAGATCGCCCGCCTGACCTCCCGGACGATCACCAACGAGCGGGTGCTGTTCTCCAAGCTGGACGCCCAGCCGTCCACGGTCCCGACCCTGGACCTCCAGGAGTACGCCGTCGGCACGGTCTGCGCGGCAGTGCCGATCACCGCCGGTGCGGCGGTGGGCTGCCTGGCCCTGTCGATGCCGGTGGAACACGCCCACCGGCTGCGCGCCGCGGCCGACACCCTCAACCGGCGGGCCGCCCCGCTGCTGCTGTCCCTGACGCTCTGAGCCGCCGGGCTCCGGGCGGGGGCGGGGAGGCCCCCGCCCGGGGCACCGGCCGAGCCGGAAAACACTTCGGGCGGTTCCCGGTGAACCGGAAACCGCCCGAAGATCAGGTGCGCCGCCAGGGACTCGAACCCCGGACCCGCTGATTAAGAGTCAGCTGCTCTAACCAACTGAGCTAGCGGCGCCTGCTGACAGAGAAAATACTACCCGCCCCGGAGGGGTGCTCCGAACCACCCCTCCGAAGCCCCGCTCAGTACGTGGCCGCCCGCCCCTGCGCGGCGTACTCCCCCAGCAGCGCCTCCCGCTCCCCGTCGGACAGGATCCGGTAGCCGGCCGCACCGGGCGGGTGCCACCACACCGGGTCCTCGCACTGGAAGCCGGTCTTCCGCAGGGCCACCCGGTGGATCTTGTTGGTGGCGGTGACCGGCATCGCCGCCACCAGCCGCACGAACCGCGGCGCCATCTTCGTCCCCAGGTCGGGCTGGGCGGCCAGGAAGGCCGCGAAGGCGGCCGGGGCGAAGGCCTCCCCCGGCCGCAGCGCGAGGGCCGCCATGACCTGGTCCCCCGCCACCGGGTCCGGCACCGCGTAGACCGCCGCCGCCACCACCGGCGACCAGCGCGCCAGGATGTTCTCGATCATCGCCGCGGCGAGATTCTCGCTGTCCACCCGCAGCCGGTCCTCGGTCCGGCCCGCGAAGTAGAGGAAGTCCTCCTCGTCCCGGTAGAAGAGGTCGCCGGTCCAGTACCAGCCGCCCCGCAGCCGCTCGGCCTCCGCCTCCGGGTTGCGCCAGTACCCCTCGAACGGGCTGGCCCCCCGGTTCACCAGCTCCCCGATCGCCTCGGGCACCCCCGTCAGGCTCCCCGAGGGGGAGCGGCGGGCCCGCGGCCGCTCCCGGCCGGTCTCCGGGTCCACCACCGCCAGGTCGTCCCCGGGGGCCGCACGCCCCAGTGCCTCCGGCGGGGTGCCCGGTCCGCGCTGCACCGACGCCCCGCCCTCGGAGGACCCGTACCCCTCCACCAGCCGCACCCCGAACCGCTCCGCGAACCGGGCCGCGTCCACCGCCCCGGCCTCGGTGCCGAAGCCGAGCCGCAGCGGGTTGTCCCGGTCATCGGGCCGGGGCGGGGTGGCGAGCAGGTACTGCACGGCCCGCCCGACGTAGGTGAAGTAGGTCGCCCCGAAGAGGCGTACGTCGTCCAGGAACGCCGAGGCGGAGAAGCGGCGCCGCAGCGCCACCCCGGCCCCCGCCACCAGCGCCGGCGCCCAGTCGGCGATGACCGCGTTGCCGTGGAACATCGGCATGCAGACGTAGTGCACGTCCGCCGGGCCGAGCGAGAAGTGCCCGGCCAGCGAGGCCCCGGCGTGCGCCAGGCGGCCCTGGGTGCACAGGGCGGCCTTGGGCGCGCCGGTGGAGCCGGAGGTGAAGTACAGCAGCAGCCGGTCCGCCGGCCCGGGGCCGCCCCGGCGCAGCACCGCCTCGCCCGGCTTCGCCCCGGCGTAGGGCGCGAGCAGGGCGGCGTACTCCTCGGTGTCCGTGACCAGCACCCGGACCCCGGGCAGGTCCAGGCCGGCCAGCAGCGGCAGCTGGGCCCGCTCGGTGACCAGCAGCCGGCACTCGGTGTGCAGGATGTCGCGGGCCAGCTCGGCGCCCCGCCGGGTGGGGTTGATGCCGGCGACGGCGGCCCCCGCGAGGGCCGCCGCGCCCAGCCAGAGCGGGAACTCCGGGGTGTTGTCCAGAAGCACCCCGACGTGCGGCTCGGCGCCCCGCGGCAGCAGGTCGACGAGCAGCGCGGCACGGGCGGCGGCGGCCAGCGCGGCCTGGTGGTGGCTGAGCCGGGTGTCGTGGTCGGTCAGGCCGGGCCGGTGGTCGCCGAGCCGGTGGTGCACGAGCTCGGCGACCGTCCGCGGCGCCGTCGCATGGTCCGGCGGCGCCGGCGGCCCGGTCTCAGCTGTCCCCATGCCGCCGCACGATAACTGACGCTACGTCAGAACTGAACGTCCGCGCAGGAGTAGAAGGCGTTGGGGGTGTCGTTGATGGCCCACACGCCGAGGATCAGGTGCCGGCCCGTCTTCCCGGTGGGGATGGTGCCCGGGTGGACGACGGTGTACGGCGGGCGGGTGCCGTTGTAGGTGACGGTCATGAACGGCAGGGGGTCCAGGGCGGCCCGGGTGAGCGGCTTGGCCGGATCCCAGCCGTTGCGGGTGATGTAGTACTTGAAGTCGGTGGTGGAGTGGGGGGCGGTGAACTGCCAGCGGAAGTCGTAGGACTGGCCGCCGGTCACGCGGGTGGCCGGCCAGGCGCCGCCGCGGGGGTCGTCGAGCTGGCCGAACTCGCTGTGGTTCGCGGAACATATGTGGCCGTCGGCGGGTCCGGCGGCCGGGAAGCCCTTGGGGCCCTCGACGGACTGGGGCTCCCACTGGATGGGGCCGCAGTCGGCGACGGTCTTGTTGGCGCAGAGCTTCTGGCGGCTGAGCGGCTGGTCCGTGTAGCCGTGGCCCTCGGCGGCGGGGGCGGCGAACAGCGCCGCACCGCCGGCGAGCGCGAGGCCGAGGGCGGCCGCGGTCAGCCGTCTGCGCGGGGCGGACGTACGGGTCTTACGCATGATGCTCCTTGGACGTGGGGGGACTTCCGATGAGCGTGCGCACGCGGGGTGGGTGGTGCGGGGCGTCCCGGTACGGGGTACCGGTACTAGGTCTAGACCAAGTCTCAGAGTATTGACGGCAATTGGCCATGTCCAGACCAGTGGATGGACCTCCGGTGGAGAAGTGGCCTCGCCGATCAGCACACAACAGACGCCCGACACGCGGGAGTTGCGCGTCGGGCGTCTGGTGCCGGCCGGGGCGGGGGCTACTCCTGGCGGCCCGTGTAGAAGGCGACGGTCAGGTCCTTGACGAGGGCCTTGCGCTCGTAGTCGTCCAGCTCGACCAGGCCCCGGGAGGTGAGCCGGTGGACCGTGTCGTCCACCGCGTCGACCACCGAACTCAGCACCGCGTCACGGTGCTTGGCGTCGATGGCGGCGACCCGGCGGCGCTGCATCGCGGCGGCGACCTCGGGGGCGTACTCGATCCGGGTGGGCTGGGCCGAGTAGACCTCGATGCCCGCCACCTCGGCGTCGGCCGCCAGCGTCCGGGTGAGGGCGGCGCCGACGGCCTCGGCGTCGCGCAGGGTCGGGGCGTCCTCGTGGAAGGCGTCCGCGGGCAGCTGGGACAGCACCCGGGCCAGGCCGGACTCCACCAGCTCGACCAGGTACGCGGTGTGGTCCTCGACCGCGAAGGCGGCCCGGGCGGTGTCCCGGACCCGCCACACCACGTGCACGACCACCCGCAGGGCCAGGCCGCCCGCGTCGACGGCGGCCAGCGGCTCGCTGCGCCAGTGCCGCAGCCGGACGTCGACCCGGCGGCGGAGCAGCAGCGGGCTGACCCAGACCAGGCCGGTGCGGCGGACGGTACCGCGGTAGCGGCCGAAGAGGGTGAGCACCCAGGCGTGCCCGGTCCGGCCGCGGCCCAGGCCCCCGAAGGCGACCAGCGCGAGCACGCCGAGGGCGGCGAGCGCCGCCCAGTGCGCCCGGCCGGGGGCCGCCGCGGCCACCTGGCCGGTCAGCTCAGCCACCCGCGGCGGGAGCAGGCCCGCCCGGGCGGCCACCAGCCCGCAGCCGGCCAGCGCGGCGACCCCGCCGAGCACCCCGAGCCAGCCGGGCGCGGCCGGACCCCGGCACTCGCCCAGCGCCGGGTCCCCGGCGGGCGCCCGCCGGGCCGGGGCCGCCTGCCCGGCCCTCGGCGCGGCCGGGGCCCGCCGGGCCGCCATGCCGTGGCCGGGCGCGGGGGTGGGCGGCCGCCCGCCCCCGACCCGCGCGGGCGCCACCGGCAGGCTCCCGAACCCGCCGGCCGCGTGCGCCGCGGGACCGTGCCCGCCCTGGTCCCGGAACAACAGGTGCACCGGGATCTCCACCGCCGCCGGCGCCCCGATCACCTGCCGCCCGTGCCCGGGCCCCGGCACGCCGATCCGGGGCATGGCCCGGGTGTCGTCGCCCCCGGTTCGCTCCCGGCCCGGCCCGGCTCC
This sequence comes from Streptomyces sp. NPDC089919, assembly GCF_040684615.1. Classification (NCBI taxonomy): domain Bacteria; kingdom Bacillati; phylum Actinomycetota; class Actinomycetes; order Kitasatosporales; family Streptomycetaceae; genus Streptomyces; species Streptomyces sp. NPDC089919. The sequence continues at coordinate 18,357 of NZ_JBFBGK010000088.1, read as the reverse complement.
GGCCTGCGCCGCGCCCTGCTCGCCCACCGCCTCCGAGCCGGACCGGGGCACGGGACCTCGGCTCTCCGGCACGGGGTGCGGCCGAGGGTCCGTCGCACCGGCGGCGCCGTGGTCGGCGTCAGCGGGACGGGTCCCGGCCGCCGCGCCGGCCTCGTCGCAGGCGGCGCGGTCCACATCGACGGCCCGGGTCGCCACCGGCGCCGGCACGGCCTCCGCCCCGACCAGCGCCGGCACGCCGTCCGCACCGGAGGTACGGGGTCCGGCCAGTGCGGCGAGCGGGTCGCCGCAGAGCGGGTACGCGGCTTCGTCCTCGGCCGGAGCCGACGGACGGGGGCCGGCGAACGCGGGGAGCGGGTGCGGGGCTTCGTCGTCGGCCGGCTCGGCCGGGGCCGGCGGGCGGGGGCCGGCCAACGCAGGGAGCGGGGCTTCGCCGTGGGGTGGTGCGGCGGGGGGCGTCTCGCCGGTGCGGGCCTCGGGGACCGCGGCTTCGACCGGTTCGGCGGCGGCTGCCGTCCGCAGTCCGGGCGCCAGGCCCACCGCACGGGACACCGCCGCGGCGGGGACGGCCGCGACCGGCAGCCCGGCGCCCCGGCCGTACGTGGTCTCCCCGGCCGGGGGGTCCACCGGCGCCGCCGCCCGGGGCGGTGCCGCTTCGGCGGCCGGCGGAACCGCGGCCGCAGCGGCGCCGGCCCCCTGCTCCGCCCGGCCCCGGGCAGCGTCACGTACCGGGGCGGGCGGTCCCGCCGGACCGGCGACGGCGGTGTCGGGGCCCGCGGGCCGCTCGTCGGCCGAGGCCCCGGCCGACGAGGGGACGCGGGCCCCGGGGGCGGCGTCCGTCCGGTCCCCCGCGGCCGGGGCAGCACTCCCGGCCCGGGCGACCGGCGGCGCCGCGTCTGCGTCGGGGCCCCGGTCGGGCCCCGCGACACCCTCGGCGCAGCCGGCACCGAACCGGTCCGCGCCCGCCCCGGGAGTCGGGGCCGGCCCCGCCGCACGGCCCGCGGCCGCCTCTCCGGCCGGCGGGAGGGCCGCCGTGTCACCGTCGGTGCAGCCGACGGTCTCGACCGGCCCGGCGGGCGCGCAGTCGCCGCCGGCCGCTCCGGTGTCGGCGAGCGGGCCGGCTTCGGCGTCGGCGGCCGACGGGGGTCCTGCGACGGACCCGGGCGCAGGGGCAGACGCAGGCTCGGGCACGGACGCAGACGCCGGATCAGGCACAGGCGCGGGCGCGGGCGCAGGCCCGGGCCCGGACACCGACACCGGTGCGGGGTCGGGCACGGGCGCGGGCCCGGGGTCCGGCAGGGGTGTGGTGGGGTCGGTGGGGAGGAGGCCCCAGGGGTTCGGGGGGTGGGGGGTGGGGTGCATGGTTGCCTCCGTCAGGCGAAGAGCCGTCGCCAGGTTTCCGGGCCGGGGTAGCCGTCGGCCGTCGCGCCGCGCCAGCCCTGGGCGCGTTGGAAGGCCTCGACGTTGCGGCGGTCCGCTTCGCCCCAGCGGGGCCCCGGACCGGACGTGTAGTACGTGCCGAAGCCCTTCTTGATGAGCTGTCGGCCGAGCGCCGTGACGGCCGGGTCGGACCGGCCCGGCCGGAACACCCCCGGCCCCGGGTACGGCACGAGGCTGCGGTCCGCCGCGGCCCCGCCCCCGCCGCCCCCGATCGAGCGGCCCTGACCGGTGACCAGCAGCCGCCAGGTCGCCGGCCCGGGCAGGCCGTCCGCGTCCCGGCCGGTCCAGCCCTGGGCCTTCTGGAAGGCCTGGACCGCACGCCGGTCCGCCTCGCCCCAGCGCGGCCCCGGCCCCTTGGTGTAGAAGGCCCCGGCGCCGCGCGCCACCAGCATCTGTCCCAGCCGGGTGACGTACGCGTTGGCCGCGCCGGGACCGAAGTACCGCGCCCCCGGGTACGCCGTAGCGGGTGCCGGCGCCGGTACGGGCCCCGGCGCGCCCGGGCTCCCCCCGGTGACGCCGTTGTACCGGTAGGGCACGTACTTGGCGGCGTTGGTCCAGTAGCCGTACGGCGTCGCCTGCACGCGCGTGTGCGGCCGGGCCTGTTCGTAGGCCCGGTAGTGCGTGCGGGTGTGGTCCGTCCAGCCGCCGAAGAGCGTGACGTGCGAACCGGCGTTGGGGTCCGCGGGGTTGTGGAAGAGCAGGATGTCCCCCGGCAGCAGCTCGTCCTTGGTGATGCGGGTGGCGAACGTGTCGAGGCTGCCGGTCCACTCGTTCGAGCCGAGGTTCCAGGCCATCGAGACGAAGCCGGAGCAGTCCTGCCGGTACCCGTCCGTCCAGTACTTCGCCATGCTGTACGGCACCTGCGCCGCGACCCAGGCCTTGGCCCGGTTGACGATCGTCGCCCGGTCGATCCGGCGCGCGGTGGCCGGGGCGGCCGGGCCGGCCTTCGCGGCCGCGGGGCCGTGCAGCGGCGCCGGCCCGCCCTGGGGGCTGCCGGGCGCGCCCGCCACCGGCACCGGCCCGCCGTCCCCCGGCCCCGTGAGGGCCGCCGCCCCGCCGCCCCCGCCCAGCACCGCGCCGGCCGCGGTGGCCAGCACCAGCACCCGCCGGGCGCCGTGCGCGCCCGGGTGGCCGCCGTCGCGCGGGGTCAGCGTGCGGGCCGCCCGGCGCCGGTCGGCGCAGCCCGCGCACGGGCAGTCGCGGGGCGGCTCGTACTCCTGGAAGACCGGCGTCAGTATCGGCATCGGGCGGGGCTTCGTCATGCGGTTCCGTCCACTCCCCAGGGGTCGGCAAGCTCGGCCGGCACCTGCCGAGGCGTCAGATCGATTCCGGCCATGACCCATAGTGCACAAGGAACGGACGAATATGGGTTAATCGGACAGCACGGGCGCGGCCTGTCACGAGCACCCTTCGAGGTGGGGTAGAGTTTTCTCTGTCAGCAGGCGCCGCTAGCTCAGTTGGTTAGAGCAGCTGACTCTTAATCAGCGGGTCCGGGGTTCGAGTCCCTGGCGGCGCACGACACGAAGGAAGCCCCTCGCGCAAGCGGGGGGCTTCCTTCGTTCTGCCACGTCACGGTGTGTCGCCGCGGCCGGGTCCGGGCCGGCGGCCCGGTGGCCGTATCCCGCCGCTCCCGCGCCGCCGTGTTGCCAGTTCGCGTGTGGCCCCTAGAGTGACCGGGGACACTTCCCGCACCTCCCGGCCTCCCGCGCCGGCTCCCGGGCTCCTCCCGCGGCCCGGGCGCACCCGCGGTCGAGGACCGGCCCGGCCGGCGGTCCCGGGGAACGGACGCCCGGCCGGGCCGGTGCTGTCACGGCCGCGGACCCGCCGCGGCCGCCCGGCAGGACCGGTCCGCCACGCCGTCCGGCGCGGCTCACCCGCGGCCGCCGACCCCCGTCAGGTACGCCGAGACCACCACGTTCGCCGTGTACTCCCTGGCCTTCCGGTCGTACGTGCCGCCGCAGGTCACCAGCCGCAGCTCGGCGCGCCCGCGCACCCGGGGCCCGTACACCTTCGCGGGGTCGAACCGGTCCTTCTCCACCACCCGCACGTCCTCGACGGTGAACTCCGCGATCACCCCGTCGGCCCGCACCACCCGCACCTTCTCGCCCACCTGCGCCGCGCTCAGCCCGTAGAAGACGGCCGGCTTGGCGCGCGTGTCCACGTGGCCCACCAGCAGCGCCGCCCCGGCCGCCCCGGGGCGGGTGCCGGCGCCGTACCAGCCGACCGTGCCCGGGTTCTCGTACGGGGGCGGGTCGATCGCCCCATCCCGGTCCAGGCCCCGGGGGACGACCGGAGCCTGGACACCTATGGAGGGCAGGTCCACCCGGCGCGGCAGTGCGCCCGCCACCTCGGCGGCCGGCAGCGGCGCGTGCGCCGGGGGCAGTCCGAGGACCAGGGTCGAACCGGCGGCCCCGGTGCCGGCGCCGAGCCGGTCCGGCAGGTCGGTGATCTCCCGGCCCCACAGCCACAGGCCCAGCAGCAGCACCGCCCAGGCGGCCCCGGTCAGCAGCCGGCCGGTGCCCGGCCGGTCCGCCGCCATCAGTCGCCGCTGCGGCGGCGCCGCACCGCCAGCGCCCGGCCCGCCACCGCGAGGGTGGCCGCCGCCGCCAGGACCGCGCCGATCACGCTGTGCGGCATGCCCGGGCCGTCGGCCGGGCCCTCGTGCCGGGTGGGCGCGGCGAGCTGCTTGTCCTCCTTGGCGGCCAGCTCGGCCGCCATCCCGCCGCCGCCCGCGTGCACCGGCCACACCGGGCTGGGGTGGTGGGTGGGCTGGTGGGAGTCGTGGCGGACGACCTGGATGGAGCCGGTGGCCTTGCCGTCGTGGCCGTCACAGGTCACCCGGATGGTGTGCCAGCCGGGCTGGGCGCCGGAGCTGATCATGGCCTCGCCGAAGAGCGGGCTCCCGTCGCCGTCCCGGCCGGACAGGTCCGCCTCCGCCACGAAGACCGCGGACCTCGCGACGCCCCTGGATCCGCGGCAGCCGTTGACCCGCAGTTCGATCTGCGAGCCCGGGGTCGCGGTCGACGGGGTGGCCCAGACCGAGCCGCGGTTCTCCTCGCCGTTGGCCGGCGCGGCGGACGCGGCCGGCGGGGCGGAGACGGCCGAGAGGGCCAGCAGGGCGGCGGCCGCCCCGGTGGCACGGAGAGCGAGAAGAGCAGTGCGCATCATGAACCTCCTGGTAACGGCAGGTTCACGCGCCGTGAGCGGCCGCGCATCCCGGGAAGCGCCTCGCTCGCCCGTACGGGTGCGGTACGCACACCCGACCCGACCAATGCGGACCGGCCCGCACCCCCGGTGGGGGGACGGGCCGGTCGGAAGATCGGCTCGGGCCGGTCCGGTCAGATGCGCTCGACCAGGTCCGCGATCGAGTCCACCGTCTTGGAGGGCCGGTACGGGAACTTGTCGATGTCCTCGCGCGTGGTCAGCCCGGTCAGGACGAGGAAGGTCTGCATGCCCGCCTCCAGGCCCGCCAGCACGTCGGTGTCCATCCGGTCGCCGATCATGGCGCTGGTCTCGGAGTGCGCGCCGATGGCGTTCAGGCCGGTCCGCATCATGAGCGGGTTGGGCTTGCCCGCGAAGTACGGCTTCTTGCCGGTGGCCTTGGTGATCAGCGCGGCCACCGCGCCGGTGGCCGGCAGCGGGCCCTCGGTGCTCGGGCCGGTCTCGTCCGGGTTGGTGCAGATGAAGCGTGCGCCGGCGTTGATCAGCCGGACCGCCTTGGTCATCGCCTCGAAGCTGTACGTCCGGGTCTCGCCCAGCACGACGTAGTCCGGGTCGTGGTCGGTCAGGACGTACCCGATGTCGTGCAGGGCGGTGGTCAGGCCGGCCTCGCCGATGACGTAGGCGGTGCCGCCGGGGCGCTGGTCGTCGAGGAACTTGGCGGTGGCCAGGGCGGAGGTCCAGATGTTCTCCACCGGGACGTCCAGACCCATCCGCTGCAGCCGGGCCTGGAGGTCCCGGGGCGTGTAGATGGAGTTGTTGGTCAGGACGAGGAAGGGCTTGCCGGACTCGCGCAGCCGCTTGATGAAGGTATCGGCGCCCGGGATCGGGGTGCCCTCGTGGATGAGGACCCCGTCCATGTCGGTGAGCCAGGACTCGATCGGCTTGCGCTCTGCCACGGGACGTTCTCCGCTCTGCGGTGGCCTGCTGACCACGGGGTCTGTGTGGTCTCTACCACCCTAACCGGGCCGGGCCGTGGACGCGGCGGGCGTCCACGGCCCGGACGGGCGGGGCCCTCCCGGATCCCGCGGGATCAGCTCAGCGTGACGTCGTCCACCGTCCAGAACCAGTTGTTCGTACCGGCGTACCGGAAGCGGACCTGGACGTCGGTGGCGCCGGCCGGGACCTGGAGGGTCAGCGCCTCGGCGCGGGCGACGGCGTCGGCGGTGTAGCTCTTGACCACGGTCGGCGTGCCGCCGTTGTACGAGACGAGCACCTGGGCGCTCTGGCCGGCTTCGTGGCGGTAGTGGGTGCGGAAGCGCAGGGTCGCGGAGGTGCCGCCGGTCACCGCCCACTTGGGGGTGACGAGGGTGGAGTCGTAGGAGCCGGTGTGGGTCTTGTCGTCCCACTCGTCGGAGTCGGCCACCGCGAAGACGTCACGCGAGCGGACGTTCAGCTCGCGCCACTGGTCGCGCTGGGACTGGGACCAGAACTCGTCGGTGGCGAAGGCCCAGCCGGCCCACTCGGTGACGCCGCCGGTGCCCATCTTCGAGTTGTCCACCGACCAGCCGGCCGGCGGGGTGTGGGTGTAGCCCTTGACCGTGGCGCCGATACCGGTCTCGTCGACCCGGGTCTTGAGGACCGGGCGCAGCGTGTCGAAGGCGTCGGAGTCGGCGGCCGAGAGCGGCAGGCCGTCCACGGCGGTGGTGCCGAGGTGGACCTGGTCCAGGGCGATGGCGGCCACGTCGACCAGTTTGACGTCGTCGCGGACCGAACCGGCCGGGATCCCGGGGCCCTTGGCGAGGACGAAGGTGCCGCGCTCCTGGATCGTGGAGCCGCCGTGGCCGCCCGGGTCGGTGTGCCCGTGGTCGGTGGTGACCAGGACCTTCCAGTTCTCCTGGGCGTAGGTCGGGCGCTGCTCGACGGCGTCCAGGACCTGGCCGACCAGGGCGTCCACGCGAGCGATGGCGTCGAGGTACTGCTGGCTGGCGGCGCCGTAGGAGTGGCCGGCGCCGTCGACCTGGCCGAAGTAGACGAAGGAGGCGTCCGGGTCCTGGTCGCGGAGTTCGGCCGCGGCGGCGGTGGCGATCTTCGGGTCCTCGGTGCCGTAGCCGTCCCGGTCGCCCTTGAGGCCCAGGCGCTTGTCGACCTTGGCGGAGAAGACCGGCCCGCCGGCGTCGCTGGAGGTCAGCGGCTCCCAGTCGGCGGCGGCGTACGTGTTGAGGGAGGGGTCGGCGTTCTCGATGCGGGTGAGGAAGTCCGGGTAGGCCGTGTAGTTCTTGCCGGTGAAGGAGTTGTCCTTCACGCCGTGCTTGTCGGGCCAGACGCCGGTGGCGATGGTGGACCAGCCGGGGCCGGAGGAGGTGGCGGCCATCGGGCTGGCGTACAGGGTGCTGCGGGCGGTCAGGCCCTGGCTCATCAGGCCCTTGAGGCGGGGGGCGTTGGCGGCCTTGAGGCGGTCCAGGACCACCCCGTCGATGCCGATGACCAGGACCTTGTCGGTGTGCGCGGTGGCCTGGGCGGCGGCCGCGGCCTCCGCGGCGGCCCGGCCGGAGGGGGTCGGGACGGGGGCGGCGTGGACGGTGGCCGCGGCGAGGGCGGTGGCCAGGACCGTGGCGGTGGCGGCCACGGCGAGGGTGCGTCCGAGCAGGACGGTCTGCACGTACTCCTCCAGGAGCAGGTCAGGGGGTGCAGGGAGGGGGGAGGTGCGGGCGGGCCGGACCGAGGAGGGCTCCGGGAGAGCCCGCTCGGTCCAGACCTGTTATCCAATCGTCATTCTTCCCGTCGAGGGTGACGGGCGGGTGACAGGTCAGCTGCCGGTGGCGGACTTCCACGCGTCGACGTACGTGGTGAGGTTCTTGTCGATGTCGGCCCAGTCCGGCTCGAAGACCTCCACCCCGCCCATCAGCTTGGTGAGTTCGACGGCGTTGGCGTCGGTGGGCTTGACGTCGGAGCGGGCCGGGAAGCCGCCGCCGACCGAACTGACCAGCTTCTGGGCCTCCTCGCTGAGGAGGTAGTCGAGGAGCTTCTTGCCGTTCTCGCTGTGCGGGCCCTTGGCGGTGAGGCCGGCCGCGTACGGGAGGGCGAAGGTGGTGGGCTTGCCGCCGGCCTTGGCGGGGAACCAGATGCCCAGGTTCGGCATGGACTTGGACTGGGCGAAGTTCATCTGCACGTCGCCGTTGGCGACCAGGATCTCGCCCTTGTCGGTCTTGGGCGCGAGCTTGCTGGTGGAGGAGGACGGGCCGACGTTGTTGGCCTGGAGCTTCTTCAGGTAGTCCAGCGCGGGCTGCTGTCCGCCGAAGTCGTGCATGGCCTTGACGAGCACGGCCGTGCCGTCGCCCGCGACGCCGGGCGTGGAGTACTGCAGCTTGCCCTTGAACTTCCCGTCCAGCAGCTCCTCCCAGGTCTTCGGCGCCTGGGCCAGCTCCTTCTTGTTGTAGACGAAGCCGAAGTAGTTGTTGACCACCGAGGTCCAGCTGCCGTCGGCCGCCTTGTCGCCGCCGTTGACCTGGTCGGAGCCCTGCGGGCGGTAGGCCTGGAGCAGGCCCTTGCCGGCCGCCTGCTGGATGAAGGGCGGCAGGGTGACGAGCACGTCGGCCTGGGTGTTGGACTTCTCGCGAACGGCGCGCTGCACCATCTCGCCGGAGCCGCCCTCGACGTACTTGACCTCGATGCCGGTCTTCTTGGTGAAGGCGGCGAAGACCTTGTCGTACCAGCCGTCGCCGTTCTCGCCCTTGAGGCCGTCGGCGCTGTAGACGGTGACGGTCTTGGCGCCGTCGCCGGAGTCGGAGGAGGAGTCGCAGGCGGTCAGGGCGGCGGCGAGGACGAGGCCGCCGGTGGCGGCGGCGCAGGCGCGCAGGAGGTGGTGGCGGGACATGACGGTTCGGTTCTCCTCGGGGAGGGGCGGGGTGTGCGCGGGCGTACGGGGACGGTCGTACGAGGGGGTGCGGCGCGGGGGGTGGAGTACGGGGGCGGGCGGGTGCCCGGGGTTCAGCGGTACGAGGCCCGGGTGCGGACCCGCGAGACGGCGAGCAGCACCAGCAGGGTGGTGGCCATCAGCACCACGGCGACGGCCGAGCCGCTGAAGAGCGAACCGCGGTCGGTGGCGGTGAAGATGCGCACCGGCAGCGGCAGCCAGTCCGGCGGGTAGAGCATCATCGTGGCGCTCAACTCGCCCATCGACAGGGCGAAGCAGAGTCCGGCGGCGGCGGTCAGGGAGGGCAGCAGGAGCGGCAGCCGGACCCGCCACAGCACGTACGAGGGGCGGGCGCCCAGGCTCGCCGCGGCCTGTTCGTAGACCGGGTCCAGGCGGCGGATGGCGGCCGAGACCGACTGGTGGGCGAAGGCCGTGACCAGGATGGTGTGGGCCAGGACCACGATCGTGCTGGTGCCGTTGAGCAGCAGCGGGGGCTTGCTGAAGGCGACGAGCACGGCGAGGCCGACGACCACCGAGGGCACCGCCACCGGCAGCATGAACAGCGCGTCGAGCACCCGCCGGGCGCGGCGGCCCAGCGCGGCCCCGGCCAGGGCGGCCCAGGTGCCGGCGGTCAGGGCCAGCAGGCTGGCGGTCACCGCCGTGACCAGGCTGGTGACCAGGGCTTCGAGGGATTCGCCCTGGACGGCGGCGGCGTAGTGGGCGGTGGTCGGGCCGGAGGGGAAGGCCCCGGACCAGTGGGTGGCGAAGGAGGCCGCCACGACCACCAGCAGCGGGAGGGCGAAGAGCGGGAGGAAGAGGACGGCGAAGAAGGCCCAGGCGGCCCAGCGGCCGGCCCTGCTATGCACCAGCACGCTTGCTCACCACCCGGTAGAGGCCGTACAGGCCGACGGAGATCGCGATGTTGACCACGGCGACCACGCAGGCGGCCGGGTAGTCGGATTCGAGGATGGCCTTGCCGTAGACCAGCATCGGCAGGGTGGTGACGCCCTTGGCGCCGGTGAAGAGCACGATGCCGAACTCGTTGAGGCACATCACCAGGACGAGGCTGCCGCCCGCGGCGAGGGCCGGCAGCGCCTCCGGCAGGATCACCTGCCGGACCACCCGGCCGGGCCGGGCGCCGAGGCTCGCGGCCACCTCCAACTGCGCGGTCTCCAGCTGGGAGAAGGCGGCGAGCAGCGGGCGCATCACGAAGGGCGTGAAGTACGTGATCTCCGCGAGCAGCACGCCCCAGGGCGTGGTCAGGAAGTGGAAGGGCCCCTCGGAGGCGCCGGTGGCCCCGGTCCACAGGCCGTTGGCCATGCCGACGGTCCCGTAGATGAAGAGGAGGGCGAGGGTGATGAGGAAGGAGGGGAAGGAGAGGAAGACGTCGATGAACTTGGCCACCGCCCGCGCCCCGGGGAACGGCACGAAGGCGATGACCAGCGCGAGCGCGAAGCCCAGCAGCAGGCAGCCGACGGTGGCGCCGAGCGCGAGGGTGACCGTGGTGCCCAGCGCCTCGCGGAAGGAGTCGGCGGCGAAGACCCGGGTGTAGGCGGCGAGGGCCCCGCCGCTCTCGGGCTCGAAGGACTGCCGGACCACCAGCGCCAGCGGGTAGAGGAAGGCCAGGGCGAGCACGGCCACCGGGGGCAGCGCCCACACCCAGCGCGGCAGCGCGCGGGGGGCGGCGGGGGCCTCGGCGCCGGGGGTGCCGGGCTGCGCCGTCCCCGGCTCCGCGTCCCCGGCACCGGCCGCTCCGGGGGCGCCGGTCCGGGCCGTCGTGGCGAGCTCAGCCATCGCCGGCCCCCGCGGCCAGCAGGACCGCGTCCTGCGGGGCGAAGTGCAGGGTGACCTCGTCGCCCAGGGCCGGCGTCTCGCGCAGCTCGGGCAGCTCCGCCGTGACCCGGTGGCCGTCCACGTCGACGTACAGCCGGTGGGTGGAGCCGCGCCACTGGACCTCGGTGATCTTGCCGCGCAGGGCGTTGGGGCCCTCCCCCAGGCCCAGGACGTGCGGGCGCACGCACAGCGTCGCCCCGGCGCCCGGGGCGGCCCGGCCGGTGTCCAGCACCAGCTCCCGCCCGGCGAACCGGACGCCGTCCTCGGCCACGCTGACCGGCAGCAGGTTCGCCTGGCCGACGAAGGAGGCGGTGAACTCGGTGCTCGGGCGCCGGTACAGGTCCTGCGGGGTGCCGCAGTCCTGGAGCCGGGCCCGGTCCATCACGGCGATCCGGTCGGCCAGGGTCAGCGCCTCGACCTGGTCGTGGGTGACGTAAAGGATCGACACCTCCGGCAACTCGCGGTGCAGCCGTGCCAGTTCGGCCAGCATCCCGGAGCGCAGGGTGGCGTCCAGCGCGGACAGCGGCTCGTCCAGCAGCAGGACGCCCGGCCGGATCGCCAGGGCGCGGGCGATGGCCACCCGCTGCTGCTGGCCGCCGGAGAGCTCGCGCGGGTAGCGCCCGGCGTACGCGGCCATGCCGGTGAGCTCGAGGACTTCCGCGACCCGGGCCGGGATCCCGGCCTTGGGGGCCTTCTGGGCGCGCAGCCCGAAGGCGACGTTCTCCGCCACCTTCAGGTGCGGGAAGAGGGCGTACTGCTGGACCACCATGCCGATGCCCCGGCGGTGCGGCGGCAGGTCGGTGACGTCCCGGCCGCCGATCAGCACCCGGCCGGCGACCGGGCGGACGAAGCCGGCGACCGCGCGCAGGGCGGTGGTCTTGCCCGAGCCGGAGGGGCCGAGCAGGGCCATCACCTCGCCCGGTTCGACGGTCAGGTCGAGGGAGTCCAGGACGGTGTTGCCGTGGTAGGCGACCGAGACCGAGTCGAAGCGGATGCCGGTCACGGGGCGGCCCCCGGCTCGGGGGCCGCGTCCTCGTCCAACCGGGCGAGGAGGGCGGGGAGTTCGGCGACCGAGGCCAGGACGTGGGTGGCACCGTGCGCCTGGAGGGCGGCCCGGTCGTGCGCGCCGGTGAGCACGCCGGCCACCACGCCCGCGCCGGAGCGGACGCCGCTGAGCATGTCGTAGGCCGTGTCACCGGCCACCGCGACCTCCCGGACCCCGGCCACCGCACCGGTCCGCAGGAACGCGGCCAGCACCATGTCGGGGTAGGGGCGGCCGCGGCCGCCGGCGTCCGCCGGGCAGAGGGTGAGCTCCACCAGGTCCTGCCAGCCGAGGGCGGCCAGGATCGCGTCCTGGGTGACCCGGGCGAAGCCGGTGGTCAGGACCACCGTGCGGCCCTGCGCCCGCAGCTCCTCGATCGCCTCGCGGGCACCGGGCAGCGGGGCGACCAGACCCCCGTCGACCAGCTCCCCGTACGCCTGCTCGAAGGCGGAGTTGGCGCGCCGGGCGGCTTCCTCGGTGCCGAAGAGGTGCCGGAAGACGGAGATCTTCGACTCGCCCATCGTGTCGCGCACGTACTGGAGCTTGGCGGCGTGGTCGGCGGAGCCGGGCTCGACGCCCAGGTGGACGGCGGCCCGCTCGAAGGCCTGCTCGACCAGGCCGCCGTCGGCGACGGTGGTGCCGGCCATGTCGAGCACCACGAGGCGGTGCGCCGCGCCGGAAGTCGGCTGCTGCTGAGGGGAGTTGCTGTCGGCCATGTGGTTCACCAACCCAGTTCGTTCGCGGTGGTCTCGGCGATCGCCGGGGAGCAGGTCATGCCCCGGCCGCCGGGCCCGGTCACCAGCCAGACGTCCTCGCGGACCTCCTGGCGGTGCACGACCCGGCTGGTGTCGGTGCACTGCGCGTACACCCCGGCCCAGCGCCGGCGGATGCGCGGCAGCGGCCGGCCCAGGAAGCCCTCGACGACCTCGGCGAGGTGGTCGTACGGGTCTTCGAGGGTGTCGAAGGCGAAGGGGTGCTCGTACTCGTGGGTGTCGCCGACGGTCAGCCCACCGTCCCGGCGCTGGACCATGAGCAGCTGCATCGCATTCTCGGCGGCCACCGGGGCCTGCGCCTGGCCGGCATTGAGCTCGTCCAGGGCCGGCCCGCGGTAGGCGGGGTAGTAGCGGAAGCTGTCGGCGTCCGCGACGGAGGTGGTGAGCGGTTCGCCGAGCGGATCGGTCTGCATCATCTGGAGCCGGACCCGGCGCACCGGCAGGTCCGGGGCCAGCTCGCGGACCAGGCCGCCGAGCCAGGCGCCGGTGCACAGCACGACCACGTCACCGGTGTGGACGTCGCCGTGGTCGTCCCGGACGGCCGGGCCGGCCAGCACCTCGCGGACCTCCCGGCCGGGCCGGAAGGTGTACCGGCTGTCGGCCAGCAGCGCCTCGCGCAGGGCGAGTTGGGCGGTCCGGGGCTCGACTGCCGCGTCCCGCTCGCACCACAGGGCGGCGGTGAAGGCGCCGCGCAGGGCCGGGTTGACCTCGCGCGCCTCGGCCGGCGTCAGCAGCTTGTAGCCGCGGGCGGCGGCGTCCTCGCGCCCCAACGCCGCCTCGGCGACGGCCAGTTCGCGGTCGTTGCGGACCAGGGTCAGGGATCCGTTGGCGCGGAACCCCAGACCGGGGACGGCGGCCCCGATGCCCTCCCACAACTCCCGGGCCCGCAGGGCGGTTTCCAGCTCCGCCCCACCGGCCCGGCCACTGACCCAGATCTGGCCGAAGTTGCGCAACGAGGCGCCGCGGGCCTCGGCCTCGCGCTCGATCTGTACGACCTCGTGGCCGCGCTGAATTGCTTGCCAGGCGTGCATGGTGCCGACCACGCCGCCTCCGACGACTATGACTCTCACGCCGCACACGCTCCCGCCGGGGCGTGGACCGGGAGGGTCCGGCCGGCGACCGGACGGTGAACAGCCCCTCAAGCTTGGACTAGACCCGTTATCGTTCTGTGATATCGAGGGGGTGATGTGGGGTGGTCTGGGGCGGTTTTCCGCGGGCCGGCCCCGGGCCCCGGGTGAACGGGGGCGGGGACGGGGCTATCCCGGGCTGAGGTGGGTGGTGAAGCTGAAGCGGTCGCCCCGGTAGAGCGAGCGGACCCGCTCCAGCGGGCGGCCGTCCTGGTCGCGCGAGAAGCGGTGGATGAGCAGCATCGGCAGGGCCGGCGGCGTACCGATCAGCAGGGCCTCGCGCGGGGTGGCGAGCACCGTCTCCAGCTTCTCGTCGGCGTCCCCGAAGGAGATCCCCAGCCGCTCGCGCAGGTAGCCGTAGAAGGACGAGTCCGGCTCGAACTCCCGGTCCAGGTCCGGCACTCGGGCGACCCGGATGTACGTGGACTCCAGGCCGACCCGCTCGTCGTCGGCGAGCAGGACCCGCTCCAGGTGCCAGACCGGCTCGCCCGCCTCGGCACCGATGCCGGGGGCCAGATCGGGCGGGCAGGGGAAGGTGTCCAGGCCGATCAGGGTCCGGCCGGGGCGGCGGCCCTGGCGGCGCACGCCCTCGGTGTAGCTGGCCAGGGAGAGCGGCTGCTCCAGCTTGGGCCCGGCGACGACGGTGCCCCGGCCGTGCCGCCGCAGCCGGCCTTCCAGGAGCAGTTCGCGCAGGGCCTGGCGTACGGTCTCCCGGGCCACCTCGTAGCGCAGCGCCAGGTCGCGCTCGGTGGGCAGCAGCCCGCCCTCGCCGAGTTCGTCGATCAGCGCGGCGAGCTGCGCCTTGACGGCGTAGTACTTGGGGATGCGGCCGTGCTCCGGGATGCCGGAGCGGACGGGCGAGCCGGGACTGTGCTGGGTCGGTTCCACCCCGTGACCCTACGGGCGGTCAGCTGCGGCGCAGGCGGCGGGCCAGCAGGAGCAGGGCCCCGCCGGCCCCGACGAAGACGGAGGCCGCGGCTCCGAGCGCGGCCGACCGGGCGGTGGTCAAGGCCCCGCCGTCCGCGTGCCCGCTGCCGGTGTGGGCGAGGGAGCCGGCAGCCCCGGGCTCTGCCGGCTCCTCGGGACCCTCGACGGAGAAGCGGTACCGGCCGCTCTCGCCGACCCAGTCGCCGTCCCCGCCCTTGCGCTGCACGAGGGCGGCGTCGGCCACCACCTCGCCGGGGGCGGTGCCGGGGGCGAAGGCGAGCCGGACGGTGACGGTGAGAGTGCCGCCGGGGGCGAGGGTGAAGCCGGGGAAGGGCTCCCCCGCGCCGCCGTCGAAGACCGCGATGACCTCGTCCTGGTCGGACTCCTCGAGGCTGACGGGCCGGCCGGCGCCCTTCCCGTCGAGGAAGTCCATCCGGACCTGGCCGGGCTTGAGGGCGTGGTCCTGGTCGGCGAAGACCACGACCGGGTGCACGGCCCGGCACTCGTGCGCGGAGGTGTTGGTGAGGTCCAGGTACCAGGTCTGCGGCCCGCCGCCACTGCGGTAGACCGCGGGCCCGCCCCGGATCCGCGCCCCGATCGGAAACTCCGCGCTCTTCCCGTCCCCGCACTCCGGCCGGATCCGCGAAGGCAACGCCGGCGCCGGCTTGGCCCCACCCCCGGTCCCGACGTCCCGAAACCGCGCGGGGGCGGACAGGGCGCGGGCGCGGGGTGGTACGAGGGGCAGGGCGCGGGCGCCGGACGGTACGAGGGACAGGGCGCGGGCGCCGGATGCTGCGACGGGCAGGGCTCCCGTGCCGGGCCCGGCCGCGGGCAGGGCGCCGCCCAGGGCCGGGGCGGCGGCGGGCGCGGGGGCATGCGGGGCGGCGACGGCGGCCGGGGCAACGCCGATCGCCGTGAGTGCGACGGACGTGGCCAGGGCGTTCCGCATGCGCATGAGGGACCTTCCCCTGCTCGCCGGACGATGGTCTGACCAGGTGACTATCACCCAGCCCTGACGGGAACCCTGCCACGCCCGCCCCCGAGCCCCGCACCCCCCCACGCCGCCGAAGCCACCCGAAGCCCTCGAATGGCGGAGGCGGGGCGGCCCCCACCAGCCCCGCCGGCGATTGAGGCGCGGGGCCCGGGGCAGCGCCCCGAAACCTGGGCCCACCCACCCTTCACGTCCCGCCGAGGCGGGGACCCGCCCATCCAGCCCCGCCGGCGATTGAGGCGCGGGGCCCGGGGCAGCGCCCCGAAACCTGGGCCCACCCACGCTTCACGCCGCCGAGGCAGCGGCAAGGCGGTCAGAGCGGGCCGAGCAGCCGGCGGGGGCCGAAGAGCGGACCCAGCACCAGCTCGGCGGCCCCGCGCGGCACCGCATCGGACGGCGCCAGAGCGACCGTCGGGGCGTACGCCCCCAGGGCCCGCTCGGCGAGCACCACCCCGCAGCCCCCTACGAAGGCACCCGGTTCGGCGGCCACCACCCGACCCCCCAGCACCACCCGGTCCAGGTCGAGCAGCGCGACCAGGTTCGCCGCCGCCGTCCCCAGCAGGCGCGCGGCCTCCGCGGGCTCACCACGCCCCACCGCCGCCAGGCACAGCACCTCGACGCACCCGCGGGCCCCACAGGCACAGACCGGCCCGTCCAACTGCACCACCTGGTGCCCGAACTCCCCGGCCCCGGTCCGCGCCCCCCGACGCACCACCCCGTCCAACACCAGCCCGGCCCCCAGCCCCGTCCCGACGTGCAGGTACGCGAACGACCCGGGGCCGGGGGCACCGGTGGCAGCAGAGGTACCGGCAGTGCCGTCCGCAGGAGTACGGGCGGGGCCAGCGGAGCCGGCCGCACCGGCCGCCCCGAGGACCCCCAGCGCCCCCGCGTTGGTGTCCTTGTCAAGGACGACCGGCACCGCACCGACGGCCGGCTCCCGGCCCAACCGCGCCGCCAGCGCGTCCCGCAGCGGCACGCCCTCCCACTCGGGGAACCCGGTGACCCGCCCCAGCACCCCCGCCAGATGATCCAACGGCCCCGGCACCGCCACCCCCACCCCCAGCAACCGCGGGCCGGCCCCACGCACCAGGGCGACCACCGCCCGGGCCGCCACCTCCAGCACCGCCGCCGGCCCCGCACCCAGGTCCAGCGGGCCGGCGCGGCGGGCGGTCACCCGGCCCGAGAGGTCCACCCGTACGGCCAGGAACTCGTCCCGGTCCAGGTGCAGCCCCACCGCGTACCCGGCCTCCGGCACCAGCCGCAGCACGGTGGCCGGCTTGCCGCCGGTGGAGGCCCGGCGGCCGGCCTCGGCCGCCAGCCCGGCCGCCCGCAGCCGTGCCGTGATCTTGCTGACGGCCTGCGGGGTCAGCCCGGTACGCCCGGCCAGCTCACCCCGGCTGATCCCCGCCGCCCCGGCCTCCCGGAGCAGCCCGAGCACCAGCGCGTCGTTGTGCCCGCGCAGGGCCGCCAGCCCCACCCCGCCCCCGGCACCGACGGCACCAGCAGCCGATCCAGCCGCACCGGCACCCGCCCCGGTACCGGTACCGGTACCGGTACCGGTACCGACGCCATCCCCGGCAACCTCACTCACCGCACCACACCGCCCACCAAACCCACGAAACCCACCACACGCACCACGGGAGACACACCCACCACGGAAGCCACACCCACTCGGGGGGCCACATCCACCACTGAGGGCATTCTCCCCCCTCCTTGCACTTCAGCAACAGCGTTGCTTAAGTAGAACCATGACGACCCCCACGCCCCCCTCCCCGCTCCGCGTCGCCGTGATCGGCTACGGACTGGCCGGTTCCGTCTTCCACGCCCCGCTCGTGGCCTCGACCGAGGGGCTGGTCCTCGACACGGTCGTCACCGGCAACCCCGAGCGGCAGGCCCAGGCCCGCGAGGCCTACCCGGACGTACGGATCCTGGCCACGCCCGAGGACCTGCTCGGCGACCCCGCCGCGCACGCCGGGCTGGACCTGGTGGTGATCGCCACCCCCAACAAGACGCACGTCCCGCTGGCCACCGCCGCGCTGGAGGCCGGCCTGCCGGTGGTGGTCGACAAGCCGCTCGCCGCCACCGCCGCCGAGGCACGGGCGCTGGCCGCGCTCGCCGAGGAGCGGGGCCTGCTGCTGTCCGTCTTCCAGAACCGCCGGTGGGACAACGACTTCCTGACCCTGCGGGCGCTGATCGAGGCCGGGGAACTGGGCGAGGTCCAGCGCTTCGAGTCGCGGTACGAGCGCTGGCGGCCCCAGCTCAAGGGCGGCTGGCGGGAGTCCGGCGCGCCGGAGGAGGTCGGCGGCCTGCTGTACGACCTCGGCAGCCACCTGGTGGACCAGGCGCTGGTGCTCTTCGGGCCGGTCGTACGCGTCTACGCCGAGTCCGACGCGCGGCGGGCGGGCGCGGAGACGGACGACGACACGTTCATCGCCCTGACGCACGCCGGCGGGGTCCGCTCACACCTGTGGGTGAGCGCCACCGCCGCCCAGCTCGGTCCGCGCATGCGGGTGCTCGGCTCCGGGTCGGGGTACGTGAAGTACGGCCTGGACCCCCAGGAGGCGGCGCTGCGTGAAGGGCGGCGTCCGGGGGACGGTACGCCGTGGGGGACCGAGGCGGAGTCCCTGTGGGGTCGGCTCGGGGCGGGCGAGTCCCCGCTGACCGGTGGCGGGCTGCCGGTGCCGACCCGGCCCGGCGACTACCCGGCCTACTACGCGGGCGTGGCCCGCGCCCTGCGCGAAGGCACCGCCCCGCCGGTCACGGCCGCCGAAGCCGCCGCCTGCCTCACCATCCTCGAAGCCGCCCGCCACTCCACCAAAACCGGCACCACCATCACCCTCCCCTAACCCGACCCCGGCCCGGGCCCCGGCGACACCTCCCGCCAGCCGGAGCCATTCCAGCCCCGCCAGCGCCGGAGCCATTCCAGCCCCGCCGGCGATTGAGGCGCGGGGCCCGGGGCAGCGCCCCGAAACCTGGGCCCGGCCCACCCTTTGCGTCCCGGGCTGCCGGGGACCCCTCCCGCTCCGCCGGAGAGTGGCATTCCAGCCCCGCCGGCGTTTGAGGCGCGGGGCCCGGGCCCGGCCGCTGCGCGGAGCCAGCCCCCCCCCCCCCCCAACCCCAAACCGGGGGGCCCCCCCCCCCCCCCCCCCCAC
>NZ_JBFBGK010000087.1:0-37776 GCF_040684615.1 Streptomyces sp. NPDC089919 | reverse complement strand
GTCGCCGGCTGGCTGGCCCGCAACCGGGGCGTGCGCGCCGACCCGGGCGAGGTGGTCGTCGTCGCCGGGGTCGCCCAGGCCCTGTGGCTGCTCGCCGGTGTGCTGCCCGGCGCGGGCGTGCACCGGGTGGCGGTGGAGGACCCCGGCTCGCTCGGCGCCCGGCAGCAGTTGGAGCACGGCGGGCTCGAGACCGTGGGGGTGCCGGTGGACGCGGCCGGGCTCGACGTGGCCGCGCTGCGGGCCAGTGGTGCCCGTGCGGTGCTGCTGACCCCGGCGCACCAGTTCCCCACCGGGGTGGTGCTCGACGGCGAGCGCCGCCGGGAGCTGCTGGCCTGGGCGGCCGACGGCGGGCTCGTCGTGGAGGACGACTACGACGCCGAACACCGCTACGACCGCGCCCCGGTGCCCGCGCTGCGCGCCCTGGCCCCCGAGTCCGTCGCCTACGCGGGCAGCGTCTCCAAACTCCTGGCGCCCGCACTGCGGTTGGGCTGGCTGCTGGTCCCGGGCCGGCTACGCGACCAGGTCGTGGAGGCCAAGCGGCACGCCGACCTCGGGAACCCGGTCCTGGCCCAGCTCGTGCTCGCCCGGCTGATGGACTCCGGCGAGCTGGAGCGCCACCTGCGCTTCCTGCGCCGCCGGCACCGCCGCCGCCGGGACGCCATGCTCGGCGCGATCGCCCGCCACCTCCCCGGCGCCCGGGTGCACGGCGCCGCGGCGGGCCTGCACCTGACGGTCACCTTCGACGGCGCGGACTTCCCGGACACCGCCCTCGCCGAGAGCGCCCTGGCCCTCGGGGTCAAGGCCCACCCCCTCTCCTGGCACCGGGTGGCCCCCGGGCCGCCCGGCCTGGTCCTCGGCTACGCCGCCGGGCCGGCCGCCGAGACGGAGGAGGGCATCGCCCTGATGGGCCGGGCGCTGCACACCCTGCGCTGAGGGGCTGGGGCCCGGGAGCCCCGCCGGCGACGGGCAGCCCTTCAGGACTGCCGGCGCACGTGCGCCGGTTGCCGTGCCTGCCGGGCGGGCACACACGGGCGGCGTGACGGTGTCTCGGCGTCCCGGCCCTTCTCCAGGACGTCCCGGGAACGCCGGGCCCATCCTCGTCCCGGACGGTGCGGGATCGTGCCCCGCCGCCCCGGAATCCGTGCGTCCCGGGCGGTGGGAGAAGCCGTCTCGGGCGCGACGGGGCCCTCCCGTCCCGCGCTGCCCGGGACGTCCCCGAGACGGAACACCGCTTTCGACGGCCCCGGCCGGGCCTAGATTTCAACCCGCCGGCTGCGGACCCTCGTCCCGCCGACTCCTGCCCGTGCGGCCCTGACCGCCGGCGCCCCTCCCCGTCAACGCCCCCTCCTGCAACGCCCCGTGCGGCCGTCCGTGCACCGGCCCGCGTCGGTGCGCGCCGACCCCGGGGCGACACCTCACAGAAGAGAAGGACCTTGAGACCAGACAGAAGACGACGCTCGGCGATGGCCGTGGCGCTGGCCTCGGCGGCGATCGCCGTGCCGCTGGCCCTGCCCGCGCAGGCCGGTCCGCTGCCGGCCGTCCCCCGCCCCGCACCCGGCGCCACGGCGCAGCCCGCCGACACCCATCCGGCGGAGGTCCCCGCCGCCGCTCGCCGCGGGGTGATCGGCAGCGCCTCGGACCGGGCGTGGACCACCTCCGGTGACGCCGCCGGCTTCCACGTGCTGGTCGCGGACGCCGGGGCCGGCTACCGGTGGAAGACCGCGGCCACCCTGCTGGAGCCGGGATTCGACACCGACGCCTGGATCGGCAACGCCTGCGCCACCGAGTCGGGGCGCCGGGTCGTGGTGGCGTACGCGCCCCGTACGTTCACCAACAAGCCTGACCTGATGAGCCGCGGGGCCTTCACCGCCGTGGTGGAGCTGGCCACCGGCAAGGTCACCAAACTGCCGGTGCAGGCGAGCCTTTCGTACTTCTCCCCCGGCTGCGGCGAGGGCGAGGAGGCGGTGCTGTCCCAGTTCACCGACGACGGCCAGAAGGAGAACGCCACCCGCCTGGTGACCGTGGACGCGACCGCCGGCAAGGCCGGCAAGCCGCTCAAGCTCAGGGGCCAGATCACCTCCGCCATCCCGTACGGCAACGGGCAGTTGGTCGCGGCCGACGGCGCCCAGCTCGTCCGCATCGGCAAGGACGGCACCCGGCGCCGCATCGCCCGGACCGACCGGACCCCCTTCCAGATCACCAAGGACGCCTCCGGCGGCATCGCCTTCCTCGACCAGGCACGGGCCGCGCGGCCGGTGAGCGCCGCCTCGGGTGCCGCCCGGTCCGGCGCCGCCCGGACCGCCGTCCCGCAGGGCGAGGTCGGGTACGTGGACGCGGGCACGGTCCGCTCCGCGGGCTCCGGCAGGCGGCCGGCGCCGCGGCGGGTCGCCACCGGCCGGCTCGCCGAACTGGACCTGGCGGGATCCGCCTCCGGCGAGGTGTTCGTCACCGGCAAGGCCCGCACGGAGGGCAGGCTCCCGGCCCATCTGCACAACCCCGGCACCCTGCGCAAGGACGCCCGGCTGAGCCTGCGCGCCCGGGCGGCGGTCAGCACCCGCTGGGCCCGGGGCAAGGACACCCCGGTCCGCCCGGACCAGGCCACCACCGAGCGCACCGTGGTCACCGAGGTGCGGGTGCTGTCCACCGGCCGGAGCGTGGAGCTGTCGGCCACCCCCGGTGAGGCGCCCGTGTCGGCGGCCCGGCTCGCCGAGGGACGGTCCCTCACCCCCGCCCTGCGGGTGGCCGGCGCGGTGCGGAGTCCGGCGCCGAAGGGCAAGGGCTCCTACTCCTCGCCGAACGACCCGGTCGAGGTGGAGCGCGTCTGCGCCGTGCCCCGCGGCGACGTGCGCAAGCAGGCCTTCCAGCCCACGCCCCGCCAGGTGGAGTGGGCGGTCGACCAGGCCGTGATCGGCGGCCTGGACAAGTGGACCCCGCGTGAGCCGAACTGGAAGAGCACCGGCATGGCGGGCTACCACCCGCAGAGCCTCTTCCCGCTCCGTGCGCTGAGCGGCGACCCCAACGGCCACCCGGACAAGGCCGATGAGTGGCACATCCCGGCACAGATCCTGCTGGGCATCACCGCCCAGGAGTCGAACATGTGGCAGGCCACCCGCTACGCCGTACCGGGCGTGACGGCGAACCCGCTGATCGGCAACTACTACGGCATCAAGTACGCGGCGAACGGCACCCAGACCGACCCGTGGGCCATCAACTGGAGCTACGCGGACTGCGGTTACGGCATCACCCAGATCACCGACGGCATGCGGCTGCCCGGCCACGAGCAGGAGGCCCTGAGCACCACCCAGCAGGAGGCCGCCGCGCTGGACTACGCGGCGAACCTCGCCGCGGGCGCCGACAAGCTGGCCGAGAAGTGGAACCAGACCCGCGACGCCGGCCTGGTCGTCAACAACGGCAAGCCGAAGTACATCGAGAACTGGTTCTTCGCCCTGTGGGCCTACAACGCCGGCTTCTACCCGCAGGCGGACGCGGCCAAGAACGCCGGCACCTGGGGCGTGGGGTGGACCAACAACCCGGCCAACCCGCTCTGGAAGGCCAACCGCACCCCGTTCCTCGAGTCCGCGAACGGCGCCGACGACTACTCGCACGCCTCGCACCCGCAGGACTGGCCCTACCAGGAGAAGGTGATGGGCTGGGCGGCGCGACCGCTGTCCGCCATGACCAAGCCCGGCTCGATGGGCCCCGGTTACCGCGCCGCCTGGTGGACGAACACCACCGAGCGCACCGCGGGCCTGAAGCCCTCGGAGGCGATGTTCTGCGACGCCACCAACGAGTGCAACCCGGACAAGATCAGTGACGACGCCAAGAACGAGCCGGGCCTCGGCCCCTGCAACCGCGCGGACCTGCACTGCTGGCACCACCACGCCGTCCAGTGGAAGAACTGCGACCAGAACCTGTGCGGCAACGCCGTGCACCGCTTCGACAACGACAACTACAAGGAGCCGGACGACGAGAACGCGTACCCGCCGCGCTGCCAGCCGGGCCTGCCGTCGAACGCCCTGATCGTCGACGACGTGCCCAACGCGGTGCGTCCGGCCGGTTCGGACGCACGGAGCTGCGGCACCATCACCTCGAACGGAACCTTCCGGTTCGACTTCGTCAACGACCTGGGCCAGTACCCGGGCAAGATGGACCTCCACCAGATCGGCGCCGGCTACGGCAACCACTTCTGGTTCTCCCACACCCGCGACCTCAACACCGCCACCGGCGCCCGGCTCAACATCAAGGGCACCTGGACCCTGAACCAGAACATCCCCGGCAGCGGCTGGGCCCGGGTCCTGGTCCACATGCCCGACCACGGCGCGCACACCCGCCAGGCCCGCTACGTCGTCGACAACACCGACTCCACGAGCCCGGCCCGGGTCGCCCCGCAGCGCACCCGCGAGAACCGCTGGGTCGACATCGGCTCCTTCCACTTCACCGGCACCCCCGCGGTGTCCCTGAGCACGCACACCCCGGACGGGACCGGTACCGAGGACGTGGCCTGGGACGCGGTCGCCTTCCTGCCCCTGCCCGGCAAGCCGGCCCACCAGATCGTGGCGATGGGCGACTCCTTCTCCTCGGGTGAAGGGGCTTCCGTGTCCGGCGGCGCCGACTACTACAAGGAGACCAACTACCGCGACAACACCGCCCCCGCCACTCCCGGCGTTCCCTCCACCCGCGACGCCTGCCACCGCTCCACCAAGGCGTGGTCCCGTCAGGCCACCGTGCCCGGGATGAGCAGCTCCATCGGCGCGCTGGCCGACGGCTACGCCCCGTCGATGGACTACCACCTCATCGCCTGCTCCGGCGCCCGCACGTACAACGTGCTCAACAAGGCGGACGACGCACGGTTCGGCAGGTCGGAGTACGGCGAGCTGCCCCAGCTGGACCTGGGCTACCTCGATCAGAACACCACCTTGGTGACCATCTCCATCGGGGGCAACGACACCGGCTTCACGGACATCTTCGCCGCCTGCTACATCAGCGGGAACTGCCCGTACAGCCGCGTGAAGGTGGTGGGCGTGGACGGCACGAAGACGGATCAGGTCTCGGACGACCTCCGGGTCTACGTGCCGGACCGGATCAAGAACCTGGTGCACCCGCAGATCGTCAAGACGCTCAACGCGATCCACCTGCGCGCTCCGAAGGCGCAGATCGTGCTGATGGGCTACCCGCCGATGCTGGAGAACCACGGTTCGTGCGTCGCGATGAGCTACGTGAACACGGACTGGCTGAACTCGATCGGCGACGTCCTGCTCAACGAGATGCAGGCGGCCGCCGACGAGGTGAAGGCCCAGGGCGTGCAGGTCCGCTTCGCCAACCCCAAGAACCGGTTCGCAGGCAAGGCCATCTGCGGCAGCCCCGAGTCGATCCACGGCCTGGTCACCGACCTCGTCGAGAGCGACGACGCACTCGTGGACACGGACCTGGTCAAGGCCGGCTCGTCCGCCCAGTCCTTCCACCCGAAGATCGAGGGTGCCCGCATCTACGCGGACGTCCTCCAGGACACCCTGGCCCTGATGGGCTACTGACCCGTCACCTCCACCACCCCACGGCCCCGGCCCTCCTCCCGAGGGCCGGGGCCGGCACCCGGCCGGAATCCCGCCGCGGTGGCGAGCCCGGTCACCGTCCCGACAGGACGGGACGCCGGTCGGGACACCCCGCGGAGGCTTCGGGACACCCCGCGCCGTGGTGGGACGGCCAGATCCGACCGCCGGTACCCGCTGCCGCGCCGGGACGCCCCGCAGCGCCTCACCGCAGGCTCAACAGGGCGTCCCGGCGCTTCCTGGGCGCCGACCCCCCACCGCTTTCCCACCCGCCCCATGGGCTCCGGGAAGGCACCGGGACGGGCCCCGTGAGCGCATCCGGCGGGGCCCGGTGCCTTGTTAGGTTTCGGCTCGCCACTCTCCGGGGCGGCCTCCCAGCCCCTCGTACCAGGAGCACTCCCCATGACCCGATTCCCCCGCCGAGCGCCGGCATTCGCGGCAGTGGCCGCCGTGGCCGTCCTGGCCGCGGCCGGCTGCTCCGCCGGCCGGCCGGTGAGCACCGCGCCCCTCGCCGGTGCCGCCGACCCGGTCGCGGTCGCCCCTCAGCGGGCGGACCCCTCGACCTGGACCCTGCCGATGCAGGCCTACCGCCCCACTGCGGAACAGGACCGTACGATCACCGACGCCGAGACGACCCTCGTCGAACGCTGCCTCGCCGGCTTCGGCGTCGCCTGGCGACCGCCGGCGGAGCTCCCGCCCATCGGCCCCCGGAACCTGCTCGACTGGCGGTACGGCATCCACGACCGGGCCGCGGCCGCTGCGTACGGGTATCAAGTGGACCCGCGCCAGCAGGCGCGCTACGACGCCGCCCTGCGGGCGGAGGAGCAGCGGCCCGGCCTGGCGCCCGACGCCCAGATCGCCCTGGCCGGCACCGACGCCCCGCCGGAACTCCTGGCGCAGGCCGGTCCGGAGGCCCGCCGGGGGCGGGTGGCCGGGCGGAAGGTGCCGGCGGGCGGCTGTCTCGGAGAGGCCCGCCGCACGCTCGGCAGCGACACCCGGGGCGTCTCCCCGCTGGTGCAGCGCCTGACCAACTCCTCGTACCCGCAGTCGATGGCCGCACCGGCCGTGAAGGCCGTCTTCGCCCGCTGGTCCGCCTGCATGCGGGCCAAGGGGTTCACGTATCCGGCGCCCATGGCCGCCAACGACGACCCGCAGTTCCGCCCGCGTCCCCAGGGACCGTCCGCCAAGGAGATCGCCACCGCGGTCGCCGACATCGACTGCCGCGTCGCCCACCGGGTCGCCGAGACCTGGCACACGGCGGAGGCGGCCGCCCAGCGGCGGTCCATCGCCGACCACGCCGGAGAACTGGCGGCGGACCGCCGCGCGCTCGACGCAGTCGTGCACAAGGCCCGTGCCGTCCTCGCCCGGCCCTGACCCGTCCGACGTCCCCGTCCCGTACCTGTCAGTCACCACTCACCAAGGAGTCACCGTGAAGATCTCGCTCGTCCCCTCGTCCACCCGCCGCCGCCTGCGCACCGCCGCCGTCACGGCCCTGCTGGCCGCCACCACGGTCGCCACGGGCGGCATCGCCCACGCCGAGTCCAACCCGACCATCGACCTCAACTCCAACGGCGACGACACCACGCTCTCGATGGAGAAGTGCGCCGAGCACTCCGAGGACTTCCGCTTCCGCTTCTACTACAGCCCCGACTACAAGGGCGCCTGGGTCAACGTCGGCCACAACATCTACGACATGAAGTCCATCGACGTCACCGCCGCTCCCGACCGCGCGCTGTACTTCTGCGACAACGGCGCCGGCGGCGGCCAGCAGGCGGCGAACAACGCCGCCTCCGCCTACAACTGGTACGAGGGCTACGAGGCGACCATCTTCTACAGCCTCGGCTACCGCGGCGCCTGGGACACGGTCCGCCCCCGGAGCGGGATCAGCCTGCTGCCCAACACCCGCAACAACAACCGCTCCATCAACTTCCGCCGCGGCTGACCGGCCGCTCCCCCCCCAGGCCCGGGCCGGCCCTCCGGCCGGCCCGGGCCGATCGGCCCGTTCAGTCCAGGAGCTCGACGTAGCCGCCGGTGCCGTGGACGCGGATGCGCCGGCCGTCGTGGATCAGGCGGGTGGCGCCGGCCACCCCGACCACTGCCGGGAGGCCGTACTCGCGGGCGATCACCGCTCCGTGGGTCATCAGGCCGCCGACCTCCGTCACCAGGGCCGCGGCGCCGACGAAGAGGGGCGACCAGCTGGGGTCGGTGAAGGTCGTCACCAGGATGTCCCCGGCCTCCAGATCGGCGTCCGCGATGTCGAGGACGACCCGGGCCCGCCCCTCCACGGTCCCCACCGAGACCGGCAGACCGGTCAGCGCTCCCTCGGGTACGTCCCCGCGCCGGTACGCACCGCTGAGCGCTTCGCCCTCCGAGGTCAGCACCCGGGGCGGGGTGAGCGCTTCGTACGCACGGAAGTCGTCCTTGCGCCGCCGGATCAGCTCGCCGAGCCGGGCGGCGAGCGCGGCCCGGTCCCCGGCCCCGGACGGGGCGGTCCGGACCAGGTCGCGCAGCTCCGGGTAGGTGAGGTAGTAGACGTCGTCCCGCTCGGCCAGCACCCCGGTCCCGACGAGGCGTGCGGCCTCCCCGAGCAGGGCCTCCTTGTAGAGGGAGTAGCGGCTGATGATCCCGTACTTGGGGTATTCGCGGTAGCCGATGAAGGCGCGGACCGTGTCGATCATCCGCTCGGTCTCCTCGGCCTTGCGGTCCCCGTCCGGCAGGGCGCGCAGGCGCTCCAGTACCTCCTGCGCCTTGGCCTGCGCCCGGCGGCGTCCGTCGTCGAAGCGGCGGGCGGCGGCGCCGGGCTCGGCGTTGCGGACGTTGTCGAGGATCACGGGTACCAGGGCGCCGGGCCGCTCCTGCCAGCGCGGCCGGGTGATGTCGATCTCGCCGACGCAGCGCATGCCGTACCGGTCCAGGTACTCCTCGACGGCCTTGCGGACGCCGGGCCCGTCGGGGAGCTCGCCGAGTCCGTCGAGGAAGCCGGCGTCCTCGACGCCCCGGTCGTGGACGTCCTGGAGGAAGGCGACCAGGTGCGGGTGCGGGCGGACCGCGTCGGCGACGTCGAGCAGGTCCAGCCCCATCTGCGAGGTGATGTTGCCGGGGGCGGACAGGGTGAGGGTGTCGGCGGCGTTCTTCTCCCCCAGCCACTCCTCGAGCCGGTCGTTGAGCCACCAGGTGGCCTCCATACCGGCCATGATCGCCCGCATGTTCAGGGGGTCGCCGAGCACCCGACGGTGCTCTTCGAAGGCCTCTTCCAGGTAGTCGAACAGCTCCGGTCCGCTCCTGGCCCGCACCTCGCGCGCCAGCTCCGCGACGGAGGCCCGGCTGCGCTCGATCAGCTCGCCGACCACGGCCGGGTCGGTGTCGACCGACGCGGGCGCACCGCCGGCTCCCGCCCCGGCCGCCGGACCGGCGCCGCCCGCCGGGTCCGGGAGCGAGGGCACGAAGTCGCCCCGTTCGAGGACGGTCTCCAGGGCGTCCCTGACCAGCGGATCGCCCTTGCCCACGATGTCCAGGAGGCCGGCGCGGCTCGCGGGGGCGGCGAGGCGCGCGGTCACGTCGACGAACAGTCGGCCGCCGGCCTCGTGCATCGGCACCATGGCCGTCATCTGCCACATCGAGGACCCGAGGGGCTTCATGGCGTCCGTCATCATCTGCTGGTGGGCGACCGAGACGTAGACGTGGTTGTCCTCGTCGGCCGCAGCGGGGACGGGGAAGAGCGTGGTGATCGGGCGGCTCTGCACGATCCGGAAGCCGGCCTCGGGATCCAGGCACCATTCGATGTCCTGCGGGCGGCCGAAGTGCGCCTCGATGCGCCGGCCGAGCCGTACGAGGTCCAGGACCTGCGGGTCCGTCAGCGCGGGCCGCTCCCGCTCCGCCGCGCCGAGTTCGACCTCTTCCGTCCCGCCGCCGGGCAGGGGCCGCACGGCCCGCTGCTTGGCGGCGATGGTGCGGGAGACGATCCGGTCCTCGCGCACCGCGAACACGTCCGGGTCGACCAGGCCGGAGACCAGGGCCTCGCCGAGGCCGAAGCCGGCGTCGACGGTGGCGACCTTCCGGTTGCCCGAGACGGGGTCGGCGGTGAAAAGGATGCCGGACGCGTGCGGGAGGACCATCCGCTGCACGACCACGGCCATCTGGACCGCACGGTCGTCGATGCCGTTGCGCCGGCGGTAGGTGACGGCGCGCTCCGTGAACAGCGAGGCCCAGCAGCGGCTGACGTGCCGCAGGACCTCGGCCGGCCCCACGACGTTCAGGTACGTGTCCTGCTGGCCGGCGAAGGAGGCGGTCGGCAGGTCCTCGGCGGTCGCGCTGGACCGCACGGCGCACGGGGTGCCGGTGCCGAGCCGGGCGAGCCCTGCGGTGACCGCCGCCGCGACCTCCTCCGGAAGCTCGATGTCCTCGACGGTCCGCCGGATCTCTGCGCTGAGCGTGCGGAGCGCGTCCCGGTCGTCCGGGTCGAGCCCGGCGAGCCGGTCGAGCAGGCCGCCGAGCGCGGGGGCGCCCGCGACGACGCGCCGGAAGGCGTCCGTCGTCACGCAGAAGCCGTCCGGCACGCCGACGCCCTCGATCCGCGCCAGGGCGCCCAGGTGCGCGCCCTTCCCGCCGACCCGCGCGATCTGCGTCTCGTCGCTCTCGGCCAGGTCCACCACGTACTGCTCGAACACTCGCTACCCACTTCTCGGACGCCGGTTGAGAGGCACCCCGCCCGCCGGCGCCGGATCGGCGCAGACCGTGGCGGAATGCCCTGAGGCCGACGATTGTGCGCCGCGACGGGGGCCTTGCCACAAGCCCCCCACTGCGCTATACGTTGAAGAGGGCCGGGAGATCACTCTCCCTGCCCTTCTGCGTTTCCGGGCCGTCTCCCCCACGCCTCGGCTGCCCAAGCCGGCCGGCCGCCGTGTTCCGTCGTCCCGGTCCGGGGATTGTGCCCCCGTCGGCCCGTGCAACCGGTATGAAGGACCTGGCCGTTCTCGCGGCCTGGACGGCGGATGTCGGGGGCGGTATGGCGGGCAGGCGCGCGGGCAAGGATCGGCTGCTCGTCGGGTTGCAGGGGCTGAGCTCGATCGCGAGCGGCTTCGCCGCCGTCGCCGCCGGATGGGCGGTCGGGGGCCCGGTCGCCCCGGCCCTCGCCGCGGCCACCGGGGCGGTCGGTTTCATTCTCACCGGCGCCGTGCGCGCCAGACGGCGGGACGCCGACTTCGAGTGGCCGTACCTGCTGCGCGTCCAGGAGCAGAGCGTGCGCCTCTACGGCCAGGAGGCATCCAGCTCGGGGAGCCGCGCGTCCGGACACCCTTCGCGTGACCAGGTGTTGCTGAGCATGGACGTCACGGAGCCCGGAGTGAGAGGGGAGGGACGGCGACCGGTCATGTCGGCCCTGGAGGAACGGGCACCCTCCGTGATCACCTTGATCGGCGGCCCGGGCACCGGCAAGACCTTCCTGCTCGGGAGGCTCGCGGCGCGGGCCGCGGAGCGGGAACCGAAGTCCGCGGGAGACCTGCCCGTCCTGCTGAGGTTACGGGACTGCGCCCCGGGCATCGACTCCGATCCGCGGACCACGCTCGTGGACGTGGTCGGGGCCACTCTGGGCCAGACCGAGGGCGAC
Source organism: Streptomyces sp. NPDC089919 (assembly GCF_040684615.1). Taxonomy (NCBI): domain Bacteria; kingdom Bacillati; phylum Actinomycetota; class Actinomycetes; order Kitasatosporales; family Streptomycetaceae; genus Streptomyces; species Streptomyces sp. NPDC089919. The sequence continues at coordinate 26,625 of NZ_JBFBGK010000087.1, read as the reverse complement.
GCCTGGAGCCGGTGGCTCGAGGGCCGTCTGCAACGGGGAGGGTGCCTCGTCCTCCTGGATGCGTTGGACGAACTGGACCACAGACGACGCCAGCAGATGTCGGCCTGGCTCACGGAACAAGTGATGCGCTATCCGCGCAACACCTTCCTGGTCACCTCCCGGGAGCTGCCGGCCCGGTGGCTCCCCGGGGTCGGTGGGAGGGTCCTGTATGTGGAGCCTCCCACCGACGGCCAGGTCACCGAGTACCTGCTGCTCCGACTGCCCCATCTGGACCGGGCTGCGCTGCGCGCATGGCTGGACATGCCGGAGCCGGCGCGCAACCCCCTGCTGCTGGCGATGCTGGTGCGCCTCAACGAGAAGACCGGCAGGCCACTCAACCCCGCGATCGTGTATGGAGAGTTACTACGGCATCAACTGGAGGACGCCCGGCCGTCGGGGTCCGGCGTTCCCGGCCTCTCGTCCGAGCAGAAGCTGCCGGTCATCCAGGTGCTCGCCCTGAGCATGGCTGAACGCGGTGTCGACACGGCCCCCGAGTCGTGGTGCGTCCGGGCGATCGAAGGCGTCCTGCGCAACACGGCTCCCCTGCACCCGGTGGAGTTCCTGCACCTGATGGTGGAGGAGGGCGTCCTGGTCGAACCGGCCGGCGGTGTGTACTCCTTCGCCCACCGCGGCTTCCTGGAATACCTCGCCGCCGAGCAGATCCGGGCCCAGGGCTCCGTGCGGCTCCTCATCCAGCACATGACCGATCCCCGGTGGCGCGAGATCATCCTCGCCTGGGCCGCCTCGGCGGACGCGAGCCGGTTCATCGAGGCGTGCCTGCGGCACGGCACGGACGAGGTGCTGCAACTGGCCCGGGACTGCGCCGAGGTCAGTCCGCGGGTCGAGCCGGAGCTGCGGGCCCAGCTGTCGCGGCCGCAGCCGCGTCCCGGCCGCGAGGTCCCGTCGGACGCCTTCACCGCGTTCGTGGAGAAAGCGTACTCGGCGCCCGCGACGGCACTGCTGGACGGGGCCGACCGCGACCGGCCGGTGAGCAGGGAGGAGATCGACGCGCTCCTGGCGCGGACGCGGTCCCGTGCCGTGCACGAGTCCACCGAGGCGGATGCCACCGCCTTCTTCTCGGCCGCCGTCCTCGCCACCGAGCGGGCCGACCACAGGTCGGCGGGAGGCTACCGCTTCAAGGGCCTCGTCTGTCTCGCCCATGCCCTTCGGGGCAAGAGCCTGGCCTCCTCCCGGGACCTGGCCCTGGCCGCGCTGCGCCTCCTGGACCCGGACCGGCTGAGCCTCACCGACCTGGAGACGGCCTGCCTCGCGTACCTCGGCTCCGCCGCCGACGCCCGGCGCCCCGACGCGTTCGCCGATGCGTTGCGCGCCTCCTGCCGGGAGGCCGGGGCGGCCGCGTTCCCGTTGCTGCTCCCCCTGGTCGCCGCACACCGCGAAGCCGCCCGGCGGGTCGTCGGCGCCCTGCCTGGGGACGCGGAGCTGGTCCGCGGCATCGCGGACGCCCTCGGCACCGATGTGCTCGGGGCGGCGAGCGTCACCGGCTGGGACGCGGCCGTGGACGCATGGCACCGCGCCCGCCGCGAGGCGTTGTACGAGCTCGGCGCCCTGGTGCGCCTGGAGCTGGCGCCCCCGTCCCTGCTGCGCGCGCGGGAGCTGGTGGCCGAGCGGGAGGCCGATCCGCAGGCCGGGGCGTCCGGTCTGGACCGGCTCGCCCGTGCGCTGGACCACCTGGACGACTTCCTGCACCGCACTCCCTTCGACGAGCGGGAGAAGGCGCTGCGGGCCGCGGCCCGGCAGGCGGAGATGGTCCGGGCCGCGGTGCGCGGCGCCCCGACCGAGCTGTCCGTGCAGGTGGCCGAGCCCGCTGCGGCACGGATCGAGGAGGTGGTCCGGGAGGCCCGGGCGCGGCTGGTCCGGCAGTTCCCGCCGCGGCCCCGGATCGGAGCGGCCCTGCCCGTCGGACGGATCGTGGGCCGGACCCTCACCGTGCCGGTCGAGGTGGCGAACGACGACGAGCGCAGCGCCCCCGTCGAGCAGGCCGCGCTGGTCGCGTCGGGGGATCCGGCGGTCCTCGAGCCCGCCGGGGACGCGTGGACGGAGGTGCCCGCGCCCGTGCCCGGCGGTGCCGCGACGACGGTGCTGCTGCGCCTGTGCCTCACCGAGGCCGCGCAGGACCTCGACGAGGTCGAGGTGCGGGTGGCGTTCCGGTACCGGTCGCGGGACGGCGGCGCCGTCCTCCGCCAGGCCCGGCTGACCTTCGCCGTCGACCGGGGCCACCGGCCCGTCGATCCCAACCCCTACGCGGCCGGCAACACCGGCAATCCGCTGGACGACCCGGCCATGCTCTTCGGCCGGGAGGAGCTGATCGACAAGGTGCGCGCCACCTTGCGCGGCGCCTCCGCGCCCGGAGCGGGCATCGCGATCTTCGGCCAGAAGCGCACCGGCAAGTCCTCGATCGGCGTGGAGCTGATGCGGCGGCTCTCGGAGCTCGACGGCCTCCCGGTCGTGGACGTGGACAACCTGGGCTCGCTGGCCCCCGGGCGAGGGGCCGCGGGCGACCAGGCGACCGTGCTCGGCAGCCTGCTGTGGCGGATCGTCCAGGGCGCCGACGACACCGTCCGGGACGGGCCGCGGCTGATTCCCGCGGGTTTCGACCGCAAGGCGCTGATCGAGAGCCCGGACCCGGTCGCGGACTGCGCCCGCCTCTTCCAGAAGTACCGGACCGCCCGGCCGGACAGCCCGCCGTGGGTGGTGGTGATCGACGAGTTCCAGTACATGGACCAGTGGATCCGCGAGGGTGTGCTGCCCCCGTCCTTCATGCAGACGTTCAAGGCCATCGTGGAACGACGGCTGTTCCACCTGGTGCTGGTGGGGCAGACCCGGCTGGAGCGGCTGATCGAGGAGGACCCGAACGCCTTCGGCGTCTTCGGACTGGAACGGGTCACCTGCCTGGCCGCGGCCGACGCCCGGGCGCTCATCGAGCAGCCGGTACTCCGCGACACCCCCGAGGGCCCGGTCAGCCGGCACCACGACCGGGCCGTCGCCGAGATCCTCCGCCTCGCCGGCGGGAACCCCTTCTACACCCAGAAGATCTGCTACGAACTGGTCCGGCACATGAACAAGGAGCGGGCCACCACGGCCACGGACGCCGATGTGCGCCAGGTGACCCGGCATTTGCTGGACCGGATGCGGCGGAGCGACTTCGACGGGCTGGAGTCGCCCGACGCCGGTGACGGGCGCTGGACCGAGGCGGAGCTGAAGGCCGCCCTGGGCGCCGTGGCCCGGGCGTGTACGGACGGGCCCGCGTCGCCGTGGCAGATCCGGCACTGCCACGAGGGGGAGTTGCCGGCCGGGCTGCTGGATCACCTGGTCCTGCGTGAGGTGGTCCGGCCGGTCGGTGACCGGTACGAGTTCGTCGTCGGTCTGTTCGAGGAGTGGCTGCGGCGGTACTGCCCGGCCCCGGAAGGATGCCCGTGAGCCCTGCGAACCCGTACGACAGCGCGGGCGGCCCGCCGGACGGCGACGGCTTCGTCGAGCGGACCGAACCGGTCGGCGAGGTCGAGGCCGTATGGCGGGACGGCGGCCGGCCGCGCAACCTCAGCCTCCTCGGCCAGCTCCGGTCCGGCAAGACCACGGTGGTCGAGCAGGCCCTGCGCCGGCTCGACCGGCCGGACCTGGCGGTGGTCCGGCTCTCCGTGGTCGAACTGGTCTCGGTCTTCGGGCTGTTCCGCGCCCTCACCAGCGAGGTCACCGCGCGGTTCCCGGGCCTCCCCGACCTGGACCGGCTGGATGCCACCGTGCGCAACGCGCTCGGCTGGTACGACCTGCAGAACGCGGTCACCAGCTACTTCGCGGCGGTCCGGGCGGGCGGGGTGCACGTCCTGCTGGTGCTGGACGAGTTCGACCGCGCGCCCTGGGTGCTGGTCGACCTCTCCGGCTACCAGCTGCTGCGCTCGCTGATCAGCGAGCCGCGGTACTCCATGGGTCTGGTGACGGTCTCGCGCCGTTCCGTCTTCGAGATCGAGGAGGACGCGGCCGGCGGGTCACGTCTGGACGGGGTCATCTCCGCCCGCTGCCACCTCGGTCTGCTGACGGGCGAGGAGGTGTCCGCGCTGCTCGACCGGGCGACGGCCGTGGGCGTCGACCTCCGGGCGGTGCGGCCGGAGCTGCTGGCCCGCGCTGGGAACCACCCGTACCTCCTGGGCGTGCTGTGCCGGCGGGTGGTGGCGGAGTACCAGGCGACGGGCACGGTCGACGTGGCGGCGGCCCATGACCTGGAACGGGACGCCTTCCAGGCGTACTTCGACCGGCTCGTCGAGGAGATCGACCTCGATCTGGCCGGCCGGGGCGCCGAGCTGCTGCGCGCGGTGGCCGGCGGCGGTCAGCCGGCGGCCTTGGCCGCCGAGGACGTCCAGGACCTGGTCAACAAGGGCGTGTTCCGGCGCGAGGGCGATGCGGTCCGGCTGTTCTCCGAGGCCTTCGCCGCCCATCTCCTCTCGCCGGCGCCGCATCCGGAGCCCCGGCGGGAGGAACCCGCCGGGTTCCGGTGCACCGTCCTGGTCGTCGCCACCGAGTGGGCGTCCGCGCACGGCGGGCTGAGCACCTTCAACCGGGAGTTCTGCCTCGCGCTCACGCAGTTGCGGGTCCGCGTGCTGTGCCTGGTCGCCCGGGCCGACCCGGCCGAGGTGGCCGCGGCCCAGGCCGCCGGGGTGATGGTCCTGCCGTGCCGGCTCGTCCCCGGGGCGGACGAGATGGCCAGCATGATGCGCCCGCTGGAACTCCCCGAGGGGGTGGTCCCCGACCTGGTGATCGGACACGGCCGCATCACGGGGCCGGTGGCCCAGGTCCAGGCGGAGGTCTTCGGGCAGGCGAAGCCGAAGACGCTGCACTTCGTGCACATGGACCCGGACGAGACCGAATGGCTCAAGCTCGACCGGCAGGACGACGCGATGAAGAACGCCACCCACCGGAAGAACATCGAGGTGAGACTCGGGCGTGGCGCGGACCGGCTGGTCGCCGTCGGGCCCCGGCTGCACGGCCTCTTCGACGGGTACTTCACCAAGCCCAAGGACGTCGCACCGCTGCAGTTCGACCCCGGCTTCGACCTCACCGAACGCAGCCTGCGCAGGGTCCCGAACGGGACGCCGCTCACCGTCCTGCTGATGGGGCGCACCGAGGACTCGTACCTCAAGGGACTCGACATCGCCGCGGCGGCCTGCGGGATCGTCGCCGGCTGGCGCCGCGACAAGGGGCAGCGCGACATCGAACTCGTGGTGCGGGGCGTGCCCGAGGAGGTGGCGGTCGCCCAGAAGAAGGAGCTGGAGGCCTGGGCGGGCAACGGGCGGCTGCGCATCGTGCTGCGCCCGTTCACCACGGAGCCCGAGGAGCTGGAGGACGACCTCTACCGGTCGAGCCTGCTCGTCATGCCCTCCCGTGCCGAGGGCTTCGGTCTGGTGGGGCAGGAGGCCATCAAGGCCGGCACCCCCGTGCTGGTGAGCGAGGCCAGCGGGCTGGGGGCCCTGTTGCGGGACACGCTCGACGACGAGCGGGCGGCGACGTGGGTGGTGCCGATGACCGGCGACACCGAAGCCGACACCGACACCTGGGCCCGGATGATCGACGGCATGCTGACCGACAGCGCGGCGCGGTTCGAGGCCGCCGAGAAGCTTCGCGTCGAACTGGCGGAGAAGAAGCCGTGGTCGAAGGCGGTCGACGACCTCCTCAAGGAGATGGGGCTGTAGGGCCGCCCGGGCGGGCGGCTCCGGCCCGCCCGCCGTCACAAACGCTCATCCAGCTGTTGCGGAACGGTCATTGAAGGGTCGTCAGATGCGCGTCGATACTTCGGGCAACCCGCGGTGTCGGCTTCTTCCTGCGGGTCGTCGCTTGTCATTCAGGGGGAATCGACGTGCGTACACCTTCCGTTCACAGATCCAGGTCGGTCCCATCGGCCGCGCTCGCCGCGCTCGCGCTGGCGGCGGGGCTGACCTCGCCGGTGGCCGTGGCGGCCGGGGGCGCTCCGGCGGGCGTCGGCCGGGCGGCCGGGGTCACCGAGCTGACCCTGGTCACCGGGGACCGGGTCACGGTCGACGCCGGTGGCCGGCCCGTGGGCTTGGTACCGGCCGAGGGCCGCAAGGGGATCCCGGTCGCCCTGCGCAGCGACCGGGGCCGGACCAGCTTCGTCCCGCTCGACGCGCAGCCGCTGATCGACTCCGGCCGGCTCGACCCCCGGCTGTTCGACCTGACCGCACTCACCCGGCCCGAGTACCGCAGGGCCCGCGGCGACCGGCTGCAACTGATCGTCCGCTACGAGGGGTCCGCCCCGGCCGCCCGGTCCGCGCTGCGCGCCGGCGGCGCCGCGCGCGTGCAGCGGACGTACCGCACGCTCGACGCGGAGTCGGTCACGGTGGACCCGGCCAAGGCCGCGACCCTGTGGAAGGAGCTCACCGTCGGGGCGGCCGGCAGCACCGGCCGGTCCGCCGCGCCCGGCATCGCCGCGGTCTGGCTCGACGGCGTCCGCACCGCCACCCTCGACCGGAGCACCCGCCAGATCGGCGCGGACAAGGCGTGGGCCGCCGGGTACGACGGCAAGGGCGTGAAGATCGCGGTGCTGGACACCGGGATCGACGGCACCCACCCCGACCTGGCCGGAAAGGTCGTCGCCGCCCGCGACTTCGCCCACTCCGGCAGCACCGCGGACCGCTTCGGCCACGGCACCCACGTCGCCTCCATAGCCGCGGGCACCGGCGCCAGGTCCGGCGGGAAGTACCAGGGCGTCGCCCCGGGGGCCCAACTGCTCAACGGCAAGGTCCTCGACGACTCCGGCGCCGGTGACGACTCCGGCATCCTGGCCGGCATCGAATGGGCCGTCGCGCAGGGCGCTCAGATCGTCAACCTCAGCCTCGGCGGCCCCGATTCACCCGGAACCGACCCGATCGAAGCCGCGGTGGACAAGCTCTCCGCCACCAAGGGCGTGCTCTTCACCGTCGCCGCCGGCAACGGCGGGCGCTCCGGTCCCGGCTCCATCGACTCCCCCGGCAGCGCGGCCGCCGCCCTCACCGTGGGAGCCGTCGACGGCGCGGACGCGCTCGCCGACTTCTCCGGCACCGGACCACGCCTCGGCGGCGGGGCCGTCAAGCCGGACGTCACCGCACCGGGCGTGGACATCACCGCGGCGGCCGCCCCCGGCAGCGTGCTCGCCCGTCGGTTCGGCGAGCACCCGGACGGCTACCTCGGCCTCTCCGGCACCTCCATGGCGACCCCGCACGCGGCGGGTGCCGCCGCCCTGCTCAAGCAGCAGCACCCGACCTGGACCGGCGCCCAGCTCAAGGGCGTCCTCGCCGGTTCCGCCGTACCCGGCCGCTACAGCGCCTACCAGCAGGGCAGCGGCCGGATCGCGGTGGACCGGGCGATCCGGCAGAGCGTGATCGCCGAACCGCTCTCGCTGGCCCTCACCGGCGGCCAGTGGCCGCACGCGGACGACACCCCGGTGTCCCGCACGGTCACCTACCGGAACCTGGGCGCCGCACCGGTCACCCTGAAGCTGTCCGTGGCCGCCACCGGTCCCGACGGCAGGCCCGCCCCGGCCGGCTTCCTCGCCTTCGCCGCACCGAGCGTCACCGTCCCCGCCCACGGCACCGCCTCGGTCGCGCTCACCCTCGACACCCGGCTGGGCGGCCCGGTCAACGGCCGCTACACCGCCCAGGCCCTGGCCGCCGGCGCCGGACAGCAGGTCCGGACCGCGCTCATCGCCGAGCGCGAGGTCGAGTCGTACGCCCTGACCGTCCACCACCTCGGCCGCGACGGCAAGCACGCCAAGGCCTACTACACCGTCCTGCGGGGCCTGACCGGACCCGCCGCCGACCGGCGCTTCGAGAACCACGAGAACTCCCGCTCCGAGACGCTGCGCGTGCCCAAGGGCAGCTACGTGCTCGACTCCCGCCTGGTGATGGACCCGGCCCGCCCCGGGTCGATGATCGACTGGATCTCCCAGTCACGGCTCGACGTCAGCCGTGCCACCCGCGTGACCGTCGACGCCCGCACCACCGAGCCGGTGGACATGACCGTGCCGTCCGGCACCGCCGCCCAGGAGTTCGCCGCTCCGGTCTACCAGGTCCGCAAGGGCGACCTGGGGTACGTCTTCGGCTGGTGGCTGGACTCCACCGCCCGGCTGCGCACCCGCGGCCAGGGGCCCGGGCCGGCCGCCGGCACCCACGTCTTCCAGCAGTGGGAGGCGCACTGGAAGGACGGCGCGGACGAGTACCACACCGTGCTCGGCGGGCCGGTGCGCCGCCCGGCCACCGGCTACACCCGGCACATGAAGCCGGCCGACCTGGCCACCGTCCTCGTCGACCACGGCACCTCGGGCGCCGCCAAGGAGGGCTCCGTCAGCGCCCTCGGCAAGCTGCCCGGCGGGCTCGGCGGGACCTCCTCCGCAGCCTGGCTCCCCCTGCCCAGCTCGGTCCGGATGTACCTGTCCGCGGTGGACGGCGCCAGGTGGCAGCTGTCCGCGACCCGCTTCGGGGTGCACGGGAGCGGCTACGCCGAGGAGGGCACGTACACCGCTGAGCGCGCCTACCAGGGCGGCCGCACCTACCGGGAGCGGTTCGGCACGGCCGTGGTGGGCCCGCGCGTGTCCGCCGGGGCCGGGCTGGGCCTGTCCCGGTCGGGGAACACGATCCGGGGCACCGTGCCGCTGCTCGCGGACGGCGCCGGGCACCTCGGCACCGACCTCTTCGCCCGGGGCCGGACCACGCTCTACCGCAACGGCGCCGTGATCGGCACCCGGTCCGCCGAGCTCCGGGACGCCACGCCCTTCACCGTGCCCGCCGGGGACGCCGCGTACGAGCTGGTCACCTCCACCGCCCGGCCCGGGAGCGTCACCCGGACCTCCACGCAGGTGAGCGCGACCTGGTGGTTCCGCTCCCGCCGCGCCTCGGCGGCCGCGCCGGTGCGGATCCCCGCCTCCCTCGTGCGGTTCACCCCGGAGGTGCGGCCGGACGGCACCGTCAACGGCGGGCACCCCATGCGGGTACCGGTCACCGTCCAGGGCCCGGCGGCCGGCCGGGGCCTGAAGTCCCTGACCGTCTCGGTCTCGTACGACGCCGGCCGCACCTGGCGGGTCCTGCCGGTCCGGGACGGCGCGCTGACCGTGCAGACCCCGCCGGCCGGCGGGCACGTCTCGCTGCGCGGCAAGGTCGTCGACAGCGCGGGCAACGCGGCCGAGGTGACGATCCTGCACGCCTTCCGCACCGACTGATGCCGAGGCGTCCTGGGCCCCGCGGCACCTCCGCGGGGCCCCGGCGTCTCCCGCCGGCCACACGCCGTGCCGCCGCAGCGGGGGCCGTGGGACGCTGGAGGAGCACGGGACGACCTCCCACCGGTCACGGATTCCCGTCGGCCCGCATGGCCGGAGGGCCGACGGGGCAACGGCGACGAAGCCGGTCATGACACCCCCCGGCCGCCCGCCGCGCCCGGGGCCGGCGCCCGAGGTACCTGCGATCCGACGGGCCACCCTGCACCCGCCCTTCGGTCTCCTCCCCCGGGCCCGGCCCCAGCGGCGACATCCTCGAACACACTGGACAGGCGATGAGCAAGGCAGCCGAAGGCACACCCCCGAGCGACCCGTCACCCGTACGTCCGCCCCTGCTCCAGAACCAGGGCGGCACCGCCGACGACCACGGCCGCCCTCCCGGCGTCCCCTCCCGGACGGGCACGGGAACGAGCTCCGCACCGAGCGACCCGGCACGGGTCGAGGAGGCCAACGCCCCGGCCGGGCCCCCGCAGCGCTACGAGCTGGTCTTCTCCGGCGGGACGGACGCCGGCGAGGACCGGGTGGAGGTGAGCCGCATCAGCCGGACGGGACCGGGCGGGCACCCCGTCTACGAGGACGCCACCGGCATCGTCCAGGCCGAGATCAGCGACCAGGCAGAAGTCCGCATCCTGCCGACCGGCGGCGGCCAAGACGCGGTCCGCGTCGTGACGGCGCGCCCCCTGGCCTGACGCGGGCCCCCCGGTACGGCCCGCCGGACGTCAGGCGACGTGGTGGCCCGGGTCGCCGACGTGCAGGAGCGAGGCCAGGCGCCTGGTCCGCAGCGGGGTGCGCCAGTCGCCGGTGCCCCCGTAGAAGTAGCCGGCGGTGGCGCCGAGGGCGACCAGGTCGGGGCGGCCGTCGTGGTCGCCGTCGCCGATGGCGACGAGCTGCCGGTACGGCCCCCAGCCCGCGCCGACCCGCGTCGGCGAGGCGAAGGTGCCGTCGCCCTTGCCCAGGTACAGCCACAGGACCCCGGCCTTGTCCCGGGCCAGCAGGTCGCCCGCGGGGCCGCCGCCGATGTTCCCGACGGCCGTCAGTTCGTCGAACTTCTGCCAGCCGCTGCCGATCTTCTTGCGGGCGGCGTACGGCGCGGCGGCCGAGCCGGTGCCCTTGTAGTACCAGAGCGTGCCGGCCTTGTCGGTGGCGAGCAGGTCGGGGCGCCCGTCGCCGTTCAGGTCGCTGCCGGCGGCGATCCGGTCGTAACCCTGCCAGCCGCCGCCGACCTTGGTGCGCGTCGCGAAGCCGCCCCGGCCGTTGCCCTGGTAGAGCCACAGCACGCCGGACCGGTCGCGGGCCACGAGGTCCCCGACCGCCGTGCCGGCGAGGTTCCCCGCGGCCTCGATCCGGTCGTAGGCGTTCCAGCCCGAGCCGACCAGCCGGCGGGACTGGGTCGTCAGCTGCTCGAACTCCTTGTAGTACGCGGTGTCGCTCAGCCACAACCGGCCGGCGGTGTCACGGTCGAGGAGGTCCGGGCTGCCGTTGTCGTCGAAGTCGTGCGGCACGGCCTTGCGGGCGACCTGGAAGGTGCCGGAGGCGGAGGTCGCGGGCCCGATGCCGTTGGTCGGCTTCGCCGTCATCTCCCACGTGTACGCGCCGTTGTACGCGTGGGTGAAGTCCGGGCCGATGGTGCCGTCCCAGGTGAACGTCACGGTCCCGCTCTCCGGGTACGGGGCGTTGAACTGCCGGGTCCGGCCGGTCCGGACGTGGCGAAGGGTGACGGTGACGTTCACGCTGTGCCGGGAGAACTGCCAGGTGAGGGCCGCCTTCCCGGCGTTCTCGTCCAGGCGTACGACGGCGGGGACGTCGTTGCCTTCGAGGACGACCCGGGTCGGCTCGCCGGTGCTCGCCACCATCCCGACGACCGGGGCGGCGCCGGCCGCGCCGGGCGTCAGCCGGTACAGGCCCTCGCCGAGGTCGACCGTCCCGCCCCGCACGTACAGGCCGTCGGGTGCCGGCGCGAGGGAGGTGAGGTGGTCGAGCAGCTTCACCTTCTTCTTCGTGGCCGGGTCGTAGGCGGTCAGGGCGTAGAGCGGATTCTCGTCACCGTTGGTGATGCCGCCCGCCTCGCCGTAGACCACCCAGCCGCCGACCAGGCCGATCCGCAGGTTGCTCGCCCACGCCTTCGCGAGCGGCACCCGCTCGACCCGGCCCGTCGGCCGGTCCTGGAGGAACAGCGCCGGGCTGTCCGAACCGGTGCCCTCCGTCCAGGCGATCTGCGTCGGGGCGACGGCGACGGTGGCGGCGGAGGCGCCCACGGTCCGCGGGTGGATCTCGCCGACGGCGCCGGTGGCGAGGTCCACCAGCCCCCACTTCGCGACCGCGCCGTCCTCGAAGCGCACCAGGGCGTCTTCGGGGGTGCCGGTGGACACCGCGACGCGACCGGCGCCGGCCGGCAGACCGGTCACGGTCACCGTGCCGCCTTCCGCGGCGTGCCGGTGCATCCGCAGCGTCGTGCCGTCCGCGGAGAGGGTGAACACCGCGTTGCCGGCCGCCCCGACGTACGTCTGGCCGTCGCTCGGGGCCACCGGGACCTTCAGCAGGGACGTGGTCGACAGGTTCCGGGACGTCACCGAGGTGATGCCCGGTTCGACCAGGTAGTCCGCGGTCCGTGAGGACCGCACCACGGTCTCGTACCCGTACCCCTGCGAGGACCCGTCGGAATACCGGGTCCAGCGCTTCTCCGCGCCGTTCTGCGACCGCGCCAGGAAGCCGGTCAGCCCGGCGTCCGTCACCTGCCACCCCTTCGGGAACGGGATCGGCGCCGCCGCGGCGGCCGCCCCGGCCGCGAACGCGGTGCCCGGGCCGTACGGTGCGCCGGCGACGGTCCCGGCCACCCCGAGCGTGACGGCGAGGACGGTGGCGGTGGCGGCCGGCAGCAGCAGGCGCCGGGTCGATCGGATGTGCAGCACGAACGGTTCCCCCTCGAGAAAAAACAGGTCAAGCGCATCGGGCGCCGCACAGGACGACCCCCGTCACCCCTCAAGGGTTGTACGCACCGCCTGAGAAGATCGGCACGACCGTACGAAAGAAACGCAGAGGTGGGGAACATGATCGGTCTGCTGCTGCTCGGCGTCCTGGCGCTGACCGTCGGCGGGTGCGCGTGCGTGGTGTGGGCGGCGCGCGGCGGACCCGGGTGGGTCCGCGGCGTGGCGGCCGTGACCCTCGCCGCCGGTGAGCTGGTACGCGGTTCGCGACGGAAGCGGCGCTGGACCGCGGTCAGCTCCGGCGGCGGGGACGGGGACGACTGAGCGGGTCAGATGGTGACCGGGCCCTTGGCGGTGGCGAACTCGACCGAGACCAGGCCCGGTTCCTCGTCCTCGACCCAGGTGACGTCGATCTGGTCGAGGGGGTGGTCGGCCGGTTCGCCCAGGAACTCGGCGATGGAGGCGGCGTCACCGGCGATGGAGACCCCGTGGATGCTGCTGGGGGTACGCGGGTCCGCGCTCGGGCGCTCCTCGGACGGCACCAACCACTGGAGGAAGTAAGGCAGTTGCGGATCCTCCATCAGCTCCAGCAGGCCGATCTGCTTCCAGCGCAGGTCGAATCCGTCGGGGCGGACCCGGTGGCCTTCTGAGGAGGCACGGCCGAGGCGGGCCTCGACCGGGGCCATGTCGTCGACGGAGACCACCCAGCCGAGCCAGCCGCCGCCCTCGGCGGCGCGGCGGGCGACCGCCTGGCCGAAGGGTGCGCGGTCGGCGGCGGGGTGGTCGAGCGTGGTGACGACCTCGACGTAGGTGCCGCCGCTCAGCGGGAGGATGAAGTTGCGGGTGCCGAACCGCGGATGTACGCCGCCGTCGACGAACCCGGCACCGAGGGCCGATCCGATCCACTGGACGGTCGACACGAAGCTGTCGCGGGCCACCGCATAGGACACGTGATCAAGTCGCACCACGCCATCATGGACCGCCGGCCCGCGCGAGTCCCGGCGCCACGCCCGCCCGCCTCGACCGCGTCCGGTCGCCGTCAGCCCAGGTGGACGACTCTGGCCCAGGGCGGCGGGCCTTCGGGGACGTAGTCCGGGTCGTCCTCGTCCACGTCGCCCGCGGGCCGGGGGAAGAGGCCGACGACGGTACGGCAGGACGGCTGGTGCGAGGGCCAGGGCGTCTGCCCGTCCGTGAGCGCGACGATCACGTCCGGGCGGGGCCGGCAGCGCAGGGCCCGGGCGAAGCCGGACCGCAGGTCCGTGCCGCCGCCCCCGATCAGCTCCAGGTTCTCGGCGCGGCACAGCGGTACGGCGACCCCGGCCGCCGCGTCGCAGGAGATGACCGAGACCAGGTCGCGCCGCCCGCCCACGGCCCGGGAGATCGCCGCGACCTCCAGCAGCGCGGTGCCCAGTTCGGCGTCGCTCACCGACCCGGAGGTGTCGATCACCACGCAGACCCGGGGCGGCATCCGCCGCAGACTGGGCAGGACGACGCCCGGCACGCCGGCCGAGCGCCGCGAGGGGCGCCGGTAGCTGTGGTCCTCCCCCGCCCCCGGGCCACCGGCGGCCGCCCGGACCGCGGCGCCGAGCAACTGCCGCCACGGCTGCGGGGGATGGAACGCCTCGTCGGCCCAGCGCCGCCAGCCCTCGGGCGCGTCCCCGGGGCGGCCGGTGATCGCCTCGGCCACCCGGAAGCGGACCGCGTCGCGCTGCTGCCGGGTCAGTCCGTGGGCGCCCTGGGGCCCCAGCTCCCAGGGCCGGGCCCGGCCGTCCGCGCCGCTGCCGCAGTCCAGCCAGGACATCAGCGGGGTCCGGCCGGCCATCGAGAACCGGTTCAGGTACTCCTCCATCAGCAGCCCGTCGGGCAGCCCCAGCATGGCCGGCCGCACGGCCCCGGCGGGCCTGATGAGGCCGTCGCCGTAGATGTCGTCGTTGATCTCGAAGTCGGCGGCGATGTTGCGGCGCAGTCGCTGTCCGGGGCCGTCCTCGCCGTGCTCACGGGCGTACCGGTCGCCGCGTTCGTGGTGGTCCCGCAGCAGGTGGGAGACCTCGTGCACCCACACGCCCGCCAGCTCCTCCAGCGGGGTGCGCGCCACGAAGGCCGGGGAGACGTAGCAGCGCCAGTGGGCGTCGACCGCCATGGTGGGCACCGACGGGTCCGCGACCACGTGCAGCGCGAACAGCGCGCCGGCGAGGTACGGGCGCACGGTCGCCGCGTGCAGCCTGGCGGCCAGCAGCTTCTCCGTGTCCAGCGGGACCGCGGGGCCAGGCGGGCGCAGCGGTTCCCGGACCCGCAGGGGGCGCGGGGGCGGCTGCGGGGCCATGGGCCGGGGGCGCGGGCGGGAGGCGGGGGTGGTCATCGGCGTCCCCCCGCCGCCTGGCCGGCGGCCGGCTTCGCCGTGCGGGCCACCGAGTCCTCGGCCCGGCGGGCCAGTCCGACCACCGCGGCGAGCCGGTCCACCGCCTCCGGGACCTCCCAGCCCTCGCGCCGCAGGGCGGCGAGGGCCTTCGCCGGGGCGACCAGGAGGTCCGGCGCACCGGTCTCCAGGGCCCGTACGAGCACGGCCCAGCCCGCCTCCCAGCGCTCGCGTTCGGGGCGTGCCCCGACGGCGGCCACCACCGCTTCGAGTGCGGCCTGGCGCAGGTCGCCGCGCTCCGGCAGTTCGGCGGCGGCCGGGTCGGCCAGCAGGACGTCCGGGTCGGGCAGCTCCATCCGGTCGAGGTGGGCCAGCAGTTCGAGGCCCGGGCCGTCCCCGACGGCGCCCCTGACCAGCAGGGCGAGTACGTCCCGGGAGGCGCCGGCGGCGGTGCCGAAGGCCAGCAGCGTCATCGCCGCCTCCCAGCTGCGGGGCGAGGGCCAGGCGCCGCCGCGCCGGGTCTCGGTGGTCGGCAGCCGGTGGATCAGCGCGGGCCGGGCGGTCAGGAAGCCGCAGACCGCGCGGCGGGCGAGGGCCACCGCGCCGGCCAGTCCCGCCGGGTCGAGCCGGGGCAGCTCCGTGCGCGGCCAGACCCCGCCGAGGCCGCGTACCACCACCTCACGGTCGTGCACCCAGTACAGGTGGACGAAGCGGTTGGCCAGCGGCGGGCTCAGCTCCCAGCCGTCGGCGGCCGAGGCGCGCGGATTGGCGGCGGCCACGATCCGTACCCCGGGCGGGAGTTGCAGGGCGCCCACCTTGCGTTCGAGTACGACGCGCAGCAGGGCCGCCTGGACGGCGGGGGTGGCGGTGGACAGCTCGTCGAGGAAGAGCAGCCCCCGGCCGGCCCGGACCAGTTCGACGGCCCACTGCGGCGGGGCCATGGGGACGCCGTTGAGCGCCGGGTCCTCGCCTAGGACGGGCAGGCCGGAGAAGTCGGTCGGTTCGTGCACGCTGGCGATCACGGTCGTCAGGGGCAGCTCCAGCGACGCGGCGAGCTGGGTCAGGGCGGCGGTCTTGCCGATGCCGGGCTCTCCCCACAGCAGCACGGGCAGGTCCGCGGCCACGGCCAGGGCCAGCGCCTCCAACTGCTCGTCGGGGCGCGGTTCGGTGGTGCTGGTGCGCAGCAGTGTCAGGAGGTCTTCGGCGACGGACAGCCGGGGCCGCTCGGCGGCCGGGGCGGAGACGGGGACGGGGAGGAGGGTGCTGGAGGACATGGGCATCACCTGTCGGGTATCGGGGACGGGGGTTCCGTCGGGAGGGCGCGGCCGAGGCGGCGGGCGCCGTGGGTGAGAGGCCGTCAGCGGGCGAGGCCGGTCCGGGGCCGGGACCGGGTGACCCGCTTGAGGCGGAGCTCTCGGGGCAGACGGCGGTCGAGCCGGGGCCGGTGGCCGTGGTCGCCGGCCGGCAGCCCGGTGGGATGGACCGGTACCAGCCCGGAGCGGAAGATCCCGTGGTCGAGCCCGCCGGCCACGGCCGCGTCCAGCACCTCCCGCAGGGGCCCGTCGCGGAGTACGGCGGCGGGCCCGAGGAGGCCTTCCACCACGGCCAGGGCGCCGGCGGCGTCGCCGTGCCGTAGCCGCTCGCGGACCGCGGGCAGGGCCGCGGGGTCGCGGTGCACCGCGTCGATCGCCCGCAGGCAGGGCAGGCCGGGGCCGCCGAGCGCCACGAGCAGTTCCTCGCGGGCCAGTTGGGACCGGTCGTGGTCGACGGCCGCCAGCACCCCGTCCCGCAGCGCGATCCGGTGCACCTCGCCGGAGCATGCGACCCGGTGCGGGTCCGGGGCGGGGCCGGGCCGGGCGTCCGGAACGGGAGCCGGCGCCGGCAGTGCGGCCGCGACCAGCGGGTGCAGCCGGTCGGGCCGGAGCAGGCCGGCCCGCAGCAGTTCGAGGTCCGGCAGCGGTCGCACCGCGGCCTCCGGCAGGACCGGCAGGGCCGCGGCCTCCTGCGCCGGCGGCGGCGTCCGCACCGGCCGCAGGACCGGCGCATGGCTGTCGTCGGGCGCGACCAGTTCGAGGACGGTCGGGCCGCCCGCCCCGAGCCGCACGGTGAACCGCCCTCGGGGCGGTCGCCCCTCGGCCCGCAGCAGCAGCTCGCCCTCTGCGGCCCAGTGCGCCGGGGGCCGGGTGGGGTCATGGACCACCGGCTGGTTGTGGTCCGGTTCGTCCGGGGACGCCTCGGGCCGGCACCGCCGTGCCAGTTCGGCGCTGCGGGTGCCGTCCCAGAGGTGCCGGTGCAGGTCGAGCCGGAAGCGCCGGTCGGGGTGGGGATGCGGGTGGTACGCGGGGGCGCCGTCCCGGGTCCCCTCCCACAGCCCCAGTGACATCCGCTGGCCCGCGTCCGCCCAGGCGGGCGGGGTGCGCACCACGAGGTGGGCCGTGGCGCGGCCGGGGGCCGCGTATCGGGCCAGGGAGAGGGTGAGGCCGGGCCGCAGGCGCCCGTCGGGGGCGACCCTGGGCATGTGCCAGCGCAGCAGATCGGGCGCCAGGCGGCGCAGATCGGCCCGCAGGCGGGTGGCGAGGTCGGTGCCGTGGCGATCGCGCACGGCGCGCAGGTCGAGATCGACGTCGATGCGGGCGGCGGCGCAGGCCCCGGCCCAGTCACCGGCGGCCCGGCGGGCCGTGGCGTTCTCGATCATGGACGGTGGCACGGCGTACTCGCGTACGCGTTGCCACATGAGCAGGCGGGCGGGAATCGGTTCCGCGAAGTGAGGTGCCATCAGCACTCACCTTGCGCGGACGATTCCTCCGATCCCGAAGAGGAGGAGGTCTTCATCGGCGGCATCATAGGCAGAGCCCGGCTGATCTGTCAGCGGGGTTTTCCCGGCGCGTCCGGCGGCCCCTCGCCGCCGGGCGGATACCCGCGTGCGCTCCGGGTCCGGCCGTGGCAGGCTCGCCCCATGCCGCTCATCGACGTGTCCCCCGAGGTGTCCCTCGCGTACGAGGCCTTCGGCGATCCCGGGGACCCCGCGGTCCTGCTCGTGATGGGTTTCGGGGCGCAGCTGCTCTCCTGGCACGAGGACTTCTGCCGGGCCCTGGCCGACCGGGGCCGCTACGTCATCCGGTACGACAACCGCGACTGCGGGCTGTCGACCAGGTTCGACGACCACCCGGTCGACATGGGGCGGTTCATCGCCGCGGTGAGCTCGGGGGACATCCCGGCCGCCCTGGCGATGGTGCCGTACCGGCTGGGCGACATGGCCGACGACGGTCTCGGCCTCCTGACGGCGCTGGGGATCGGGCGCGCCCACGTGGTCGGCGCCTCGATGGGCGGGATGATCGCCCAGCAGATGGCCCTCTCGCACCCGGAGCGGGTGCTGACCCTGACGTCGATGATGTCCTCCACCGGCGAGAGCGAGTACGGCCGGCCGAGCCCCGAGGCCCAGGCGGTGCTGTTCGCGCCCAAGCCGGCGGACCGGGAGGGCTATGTGGCGGCGGCCGAGCGGGAGCTCGTGTGGGCTTCCCGTCGCTACGGCGACGCCGCCGTGCTGCGCGAGCTGGCCGCGGCCGGGTACGACCGCGCCCACTACCCCGCGGGGACGGGCCGTCAGCTCGGCGCGATGATCCTCAGCGGTTCGCGGGCGGACGCGCTGCGCAGGCTGCGGGTACCGACGCTGGTGATCCACGGCCTGGACGACACGCTGATCGACCCGAGCGGCGGGCGGCGCACCGCTGAGCTGGTCCCCGGTGCCGAGCTGCTGCTGGTCCCCGACATGGGCCACGACCGCCCGCGGCAGTTGTGGCCCACGCTCATCGACGCCGTGGTGAAGCACACCGGCTGAGCGCCTACTTGGCGAAGAGGCCGCCGAAGTGGGCCACGCCGCCCCGCACCCGGCTGTCGGCCGGCTTCCCCGACGCGCCCGCGATGCGGGGAGCGCGGCTGACGGCACATCACGAGGACGGTGGCGGGGCCGCCTTCGGCGGCGTACCGGCTGCCGGGACCGCTCCGTCGGCTGCGGCGAACAGGCGGCGGCCGAGCTCGCGGGTGGCGTGCCGGATCTCCTCGCCCGCTTCGATGCGGAACGGCGCGCGCAGGGCGGCCAGTTGCTCGGCGTACCAGGTCGGGTTGCTGGTGGTGCCGGTCAGGCGGCAGGTGGCGGGGGCCACCGGCTCGAGCCGCCCGAGGGTGCGCGGGACGTGCCCGGCCAGCTCGTCGTAGGGCGCCTCGATCAGCACCTCGGCGGTGAACTCCCAGCCGTCGGCAAGGTGTTCCTCCAGCACCGCGACGGGGTCGAGGCCGGCCGGCGGGTCGAAGGGCTCGGTCAGGGTCTCGACGGACCGGACGCGGTCGAGGCGGTAGGCCCGGCGCGCCTGTGAGGTGCGCGACCAGCACAGGACGTACCAGCGCCCGTGGCGCACCACGACCGCCCACGGGTCGACGTGCAGCGATCGCTCCGCGCCCGCCGCGGAGCGGTACTCCAGCCGCACCTGCCGGTGCGCGGCGCAGGCCCGCACGATCTCCGTGGCGGTCCCGGGCTCGGGCCGGGCGGCGGCGCGGTCGGGGGCCGGGGCGGCCGTCCGGCGGACCGCCTCGGCCTGTGCGGCGACCTGTTCGGGCAGCGCCCGCACGATCTTCCCGAGGGCGCTGCCCACCGGGTGGCCCGCGTCGTTGGCGTCGTGGTGGCCGTCGAGCACGGCCATGACCAGGCCGAGAGCCTCCGCCGCGCTGAAGGTGAGCGGCGGCAGCCTCAGGCCGCGGCCGACCCGGTACCCGCCGTACGGGCCCCGGACCGACTCGATCGGGATGCCCGCCTCGCGCAGGATCCCGACGTACCGCCGGGCGGCCCGCTCCGAGACGCCCAGCTCCGCGGCGAGCCGGTCGGCCGTGACGCCCGGCCGGGCCTGGAGGAGTTCGAGGGTGCGCAGCGCCCGTGCGGTGGGACTCGCATCGCGTTCCACGGCCCGCACCCCCATTCCGGACGCCGATTGTCCGGAACCGAGCCTAACGTGATCGCCATGAGCGAGAACCACAACCCCCGCCCCAGCCAGGAACCGTCGCCGACCGCCGGCGAGACCGAGATGCTGCTGTTCGCCCTTGAGCGCTCCCGCCGACAGTTCGCGTGGAAGTGCGGAGGGCTGGACGCGGCGGGCCTGAACCAGGCGCTGGCCCCTTCCACGATGACCCTCGGCGGCCTGCTGAAGCACCTGGCGCTGGTGGAGGAGCGGTACACCATCGACTTCACGGGCGAGGCGCCCGGTCCGCCGCTGGACGCGCCACAGGCGCGGACGGACCCCGACTGGGTGTGGCGCAGCGCGGCGGCGGACTCGCCCGAGGAGCTGTACGCCCTGTGGGAGAAGGCCGTCGAGCACTCCCGCGGCGCGCTGGCCGCAGCGCTGGCGGACGGCGGGCTCGATCAGCCGGCGAAGTACGGCAGGTGGTCCGACGGCACCGCGCCGAACCTGCGCCGAATCGTGGTCGACCTGCACGACGAGTACGCCCGGCACGTCGGCCACGCCGATCTGCTGCGGGAGGCCGTGGACGGTCTGGTGGGCGAGGACCCGCCGCGGCCGGCGGACGGCCGCTGACCGTCCGGGACGGGGTGTGCCCGGCATCCGTGTAAGGCCACCCGTGCCGGGGGCCCCGGCCCCCCTTGCGGGCCGTCGGCCCCGCCCGGATGGCCGAGGTCGGGGTCTTGCCTGCCACCGACCGGCGCCCGGTAGGCTACCGACCGGTAGCCAGGCCCTGTTGTCCCCGTCAGACCGTGACCGGCGAAGGATTGAGCTCATGACTGCGACGCGACGTTCCGCTCGACTGCTCAGCGGCCTGCTGATAACCGCCGGGGTGGCGCACTTCGCGGCCCCCCGGCAGTTCGACGCCATCGTGCCCAAGGCCCTGCCCGGCTCGCCCCGGACCTGGACGCAGGTGAGCGGGGTCGTCGAGCTCGCGATCGGCGCCGCGATCGCCGCCCCGCCCACGCGGCGGGTCGGTGCGCTGGCCGCGGCCGGGCTCTTCGCCGCCGTGTTCCCCGCCAACGTGCAGATGGCGTACGACTGGCGGCACCGGCCGGCCCCGCTCCGGGCCGCGGCGCTGGCGCGGCTCCCCCTCCAGGTCCCGCTCGTCCTGTGGGCGCTGCGGGTGCACCGTACCGAGGACCGGGCGGCCTGACCCGCGGGCCCGTGCGGTCCGGGTCAGGCCAGGCGCCGGAAGACGCGGGTGGCGGTGACGTCGCCCGCGGTGTGGACCATGCTCATGCCGCCGTCCTCGGCGTACAGCCACGTGGTGCGTGCGACCAGACCGTCCACCCGCTGCACCTGCACCAGGCGGTCCTCCCCGACGGTGATCGTCGTGGCGCTGGTACGGCCGTCCATAGTCCGCTCCGTGAACTCCACGCCCGAGGTGAAGACGAGTTCGACGGTGTTGAAGGGGGTGACCGTCCGGATCGTCCACGTCTCGCCGTCGACCGCGACCTCGGTGGTGGGCTTGCTGGTGCTCGCGGCCTTCCGGGTCACCGTCCCCACGCTCACGGCGCTCAGGTACGCGTCGAAGTTCTCCGCCGAGACCAACTCGAACTTGCCCGTGTACTCCACCACGACCCGCCCCAACCCCTCGAATGTGATCAACCCCGCGCAGCGTAGACCGCAGCCCCCGCCCCCGCCGCCCGACCACGACCCGGCCCCGCCCGCCGTCGAGCCGGCTTCCACCACGGCCCGACCCCGCCCGCAGTGTGCCCCGACACACCTGCCCGGTCCCACGGAATCGGACGATCCGATCCGGGCCCTCCGTAAATTTTCAGCTCCGAGCAGGGCCCGTGCCAGGATCTCGCCCATGACACCCGAGCCCACCCTCACGGAACGACGCTCTCCATGGGTCGTGTTCACCTCGCCCGCCGATCCGTGGCTGGCGGCGGAGACGGCGGCGCTGGAGCAGCAGAACGGGCTGGTCCTGCGGCTGGACGGCCGGGAGATGCGGGATCCCGCGTCCCTGTTCCGGACCTTCGCCCGGGAGCTGTCCTTCCCCGGCTACTTCGGCCACAACTGGGACGCGCTCGTGGACTGCCTCCACGACTGGCACGGGCCCGGACACGGCGCCCAGGACCTCGCGATCCTGATCGAGCACGCGGACGGTCTGCTCGAGTCGGATTTCCTCGGGCTGTTCGTATCGGTCCTCGCCCAGGCGGCGTGGACCTCCAATCTGCGCCTGGACGCCGACGGCGAGCTCGACGAGTGGCGGCGGCGCCTGGCCCAGCACTTCGTCCTCCTCCTGGACCGCACGGCACCCGCCGCCTTCACGGAGAAGACGGCCCGCGGCGAGGACCTGGCGGTGGCGCTCGCGCAGGGCCGGTTGCTCGTCACCCTGACCGACGTCGACTGGCCCGGCGGGGATCCCGCCGCCGCCCCCTGGACGCCCGGTCCGCTCTCCTTCGCGGACGAGGAGATCCGCGGCGGGCGCAACGTCGAAGGCATCCGGATCCTCCGCGACCGCCTCGGCTGCTCGATCCCCGAGGCGGTGGACATCCTCCAGTCCCGCTCCGACCTCCTGCGCCAGGGAGCTCCGGACGGCCCGTGAACGGCCGGCCGCACCGGGTACCGGCCGCCCGCTCCCCCGGATGCCGGGTCTCACATCGTGGCCTGCGGAAACGGGGCCGTGCGGGGGTGTGGTGTGATGGCCGTCGGCCGGCCTCGCCGGGGGTATCGTCCGGGGTCACGGACGGCATCCGGCCGTCAGTCCAAGCCGAGGAAAACCGACATGTCTGATCTGAACTCGCTCCGGGCGAGCCTTGCGTCGGGTGAGCACGAGTTCGCCGCCACCCTGGAGTTCGTCGCCGCGCACTACGCGTACCAGCCGCAGGCCTTCCGCAACGGCTCGCTGGAGAACGCCGCGGGCGAGAACGAGGGCTCCTGCAAGACGCTGGGGCTGGCCCTGCTGGAAGGGCTGAGCGACCAGGAGGCGCTGCAGGCGTTCGGTGAGCACTACCGCAAGGTGCTGGCGACGCCGGAGGACACCGACCACGGCAACATCCGCAACCTCATGGCCCACGGCCTGGCCGGGGTGAGCTTCGCCGGGCAGCCGCTGACCCGCAACGGCTGAACGCGGCTCCGGCCGGGCGCCGGAGCCGGGTTCACCCGCTCAGCCGGTCACTCGGCGGGAGCGAAGTCGACGGGGTGGGACACCGATCGGGGGCCGCGGACCCGGGTCCCGAAGACGATCACCTCGCAGCCCGGTGCGACGCGGCAGTCGACGGTGCTGCCGTCGATCGCCGTGAAGGCCGCCGACAGGGCGACGGTCTCGTCCAGCCGTCCCTGGTCGGTGGTGGCCGGCGGGCGGCCCCGGCTGCGGCAGCCGGTGGTGTCGGTCGCGCCCGCGACGCACTCCATGACCACCGGGTGGTACTGCGGCTCGTAGCCGCGGCCGGTCACGGTCACCGACTGGCCGTCCACCAGGTCCTCGGACGGGTCCACCCGCAGGGTGGGCGCGGCCTCGAGCGCTCCGTGCGGCCGGAAGCGCAGCGGGACGGTGGTGAGGACGGCGCCTGTGTTGTCCGTCAGCGCGAGCCGGCACGGGTGCTCCGCGGTCGCCGTGCGGCAGTCGAACGTACCGGCGCCCGTGGCGAGTTGTGCGTAGAGCTTCTTCGGCGACACCGGCAGGGTGCCGTCCGGCAGGACGCGGAACTGCCGTCCGGTGTCCTCGTCGCAGGCCGCGGGCTCCGTGTCGGCGGCGCACAGCTCGACCCACACGTATGCCTTGGGCGGGCCGCCCTTGACCGAGAAGTCGACGATGTCGCCGTCGAGGAGCCCGGTGGTCCGGTGCACGATCAGTTGCGGGGCCGCGGGGACCGCCTCCGCCGCCGCCCCTCCCGCGGCCAGCCCGGCGCCGGCCAGGGCCGCCACGAGCCCGACCCGCCCGAGGATGTTCCACGCCCCCATCAATGCCCCCTCCTTGCCCTGCCTGTCAGGTCGAAGGGATCCTCCTGTCCCCCCGGCCCCCACGGCAAGGACGCGATCAGGCCGCGCCGCCTGGGGCGGAGAGCCCCCCAGGTGACCCACGTGACCGACCCCCGCCCGCTGAGCGGCGGCTTCGCCGACCGCGTCGGTCGCGGGCCCTGTCCGGATGAAGCGCCCGGGGTCAGTCGGTGCGTACGGCGGTGAGGGCGAAGCGTTCGACGTCGGCCAGGTGGCCGCCGGTGGTGGCGACCACGGTGAGGACCGGGTCGGTGGCGTGCGTGTACGAGACGGTGGCGGTCCAGGGGGTGTTCGTGCCGCCGGCGGAGGTGCAGCAGGTGGAGCCGAGGGGGGTCGGGGTGGACGGTTGGCGTACCTGGACCCGGACGCTTTCGTCTACGCCGGTGATGCGGCCGCCGACGCGCAGGGGGGAGGCGGCCTTGGCGCCGTAGGCCGGGACGGTCAGGGACAAGGTGGTGTCGTCGGTGCCCACCACTTCCCAGGGCGCGTCCGGCCCGGTGCCGTACCGGACCAGATGGAGGACGGCGGCGGTACCGCGGCGGGCCTCTTCCGGGCTCCCCAGGCCGACGCCGATCCGGGCGTCCCGGCCGTTGACGGAGCGCGAGGAGATCCGGTCCATGTCCTTGAAGCCCAGGTGGCCCTGGACGAAGGCGAGGGCGGTGGCCGGTGCGTCCAGGTGCCAGGGCTGGTGGCCGCCCTCGCGGTAGGAACGCTGCCAGGCCTGGGCCTGCGCGAGGGTGGAGAACGGCCACAGCGGCTGGAGCCCGGGGCCGAGGCCGTGGTCGGCGGGGGCTGCCGAGGCGGGTCCGGTGCTCGTCGCGGCCGCGGGCGAGACCGGGCCCGAGGCCGTACGCGTCGGATCGGAGGCCCCGCTTGTCCGCACGGTGGAGGACTCGGCGGAGTTGGCACACCCGGCCAGGAGCAGACCGGCCGCCACCGCGGCGGCGAGGAAGCACTGGCGTCGCAGGGGCCGGAGCCGATGGTTCATGGGGACTCCCGGTCCGTGGTTCGGGACGGGCCCACCCCCGAGACCGGAGGCTCCCGCCGGTCCGTCCATGGTGCCACCACCGAGCCCGCCGGTGTACGCGAACTCACGTGCACGGCAGCAGTCATACAGCCCACCGGGGGCGATGCGCGCGCGTCCCACTCGATCGGGCGAACATCCTTGCGGTGCTGGCGATTCGGGTTGCGGACGGTCTACGCTTCTGCGTCATAACCCCACAACGAAGGTGACCCCGGCGGTGCTACCAACACCCCGGGGCCCGACACCGAAGAAAGCAGTCTTCGATGCGCATCCACCTTACCGCGCGCAGGCGGGCGTTCACCGTCCTGGGCAACGACGTCTTACGCGACCGCCGCCTCAGCTTCACCGCCCGCGGCATCCTCTGCTACCTGCTGTCCCTCCCCGACGGCGCCCACGAGGACGCCCGGACCCTCGCCGACAAGAACCCGGGGCTCGGCCGACGGGGCGTGGCCAAGGCCCTCGACGAGCTGGTGGCGTTGGGCTACTACCTGCGGCGCACGACCCGGGACCCGGAGACCGGCCAGGTCCGCACCGACACCTCCGTCAGCGACACGCCCCACTCCCACGCGTCGCCGGCACCGGTTCCCGCGCGGCCGGGAACCGGTGAGCCGTGCGGTGGGAAGGCGGGAAGGTCCCCCGAAGGGGTTGAGAACCCTGGGGAAGAACCCTCCCGCCCCGAGCCCGACGGCCCACCGCCCCCGCCGGTTCCGGGCGTCGCCGAAGCGGCGCCCCCGGGCCGTGCGGCGGCCCTGCTGGCGGGCCTGGCCGCCGTGGAGCCGCGGTTGGCGCTGAGCGCCGCCGACGTCCTGGCGCTGGCGCCGGCCGCCGACCGGTGGCTGGCGCGCGGAACCACCGAGGCACAGGCCCGGACACTGCTGACGGCCGGGCTGCCGGCCGTCGTGCACTCGTCGAGGGCATTGCTCGCCGACCGTCTCTCGCGCAAGCTGCCCCCGCCGCGCGAGAGCGTTCCGGCGCCCGCGCGGAGCACCGCGCTGGGGGAATGCGCCCGCTGCCGCGATCCGCTCCCCCGCGGGCAACGGACCGGACACTGCGCCACCTGCCAGGGCACGCCGAGCGCCGCACCGGCCCCGGCGTTGGCGCCCGGCGCCGTCAACCGGTTCGCCGCGGTCGTACGCCAGGCCATGCGGGGCCCGCTGCCGCAGTGACGGGCCGCCGGGTATCGGACCGGCCCGGGCCGTCACCGCAAGCCGCCGGGTCAGGGCTGTGCCGGTTGCAGCCAGATGCGTAGGGGGCCGATCGGTTCGAAGCCGTGGCGTACGGCGGTGGCCAGGTCGTCGCCCTGCTCGTAGCCGACCACGGGCAGGTCGGGGAAGAGCCGGTGCAGTGCGGCCAGTACGCCGGGCCAGGCCGCGTCGGGGCCGCCGTCCGAGGCGAAGACGTTCGAGACGCCGACGACGTCCTCGCTGCGGCCGGCCACCGCACCGGCGGCCACCCGACCGTCGGCAGAGCGGCCGAGGAGCACGAAGGTGGCGCGGTCGGCGAGGAGTTCGGGGCGGAAGAGGTCGGCGTTGCCTGCGCCGTCGTCCCAGGCCAGCGCCCAGGCGCGGAGTGCTTCCGGGCCGTCCGCCGTCTCCCAGGCCAGGTCCGGCGCGGAGGCGGGCGGGCCGGCCGGGCGGTGGATCCACTGCGCCTCGAACAGCACCTCGAAGCCGGACCCGCTCAGGTCGAGGTCGGCGAAGCTGTCCTTCACGGAGGCCCAGGGCGCGGCGGTGTCGATCCGGGCCACCAGCGCGGCCGGGTCGGCGCCCGGCGCCAGGGTCACGGCGTCGGGGTAGTACAGCGGTGTGCGGGCCGGGGCGGCCCAGGCCTGGGCCGCGAACTCACCCACCAGGCCGTGTGACGCGCTCATCGCCGCGCACCACTCGGCGTTGTTGCGGGCGGCGGCCCGGACCAGGAATTCCCTTGACGTGCTCACGGGTACGGATCATGGCCGGAGCCGAACGCGAAGGCCAATGGATTTCCCGGGCACGGCTGCGGCGGCGGCCCCGGTCGCCGGGGGCGCCCCCGCCGCCCACGCCCCCACAGGAGGGGAG
>NZ_JBFBGK010000086.1:0-37781 GCF_040684615.1 Streptomyces sp. NPDC089919 | reverse complement strand
CGTGGCGGTTTCCGTCGCGATGACCGCGGTGACCGTCCCTCCGGTGGCGGCGGCTTCCGCCGTGACGACCGCGGTGGCGACCGCCCGAGCTACCCGCGTCGCGACGACGACCGTGGCGGCCGTCCCAGCTTCGGCGGCGACCGCGGCGGCGACCGTGGCGGCTTCCGCGGCCGTGACGACCGTGGTGGTGACCGTCCCTCCTTCCGCCGCGACGACCGCGGTGACCGTCCTTCCGGTGGCGGCGGCGGTTTCCGCCGTGACGACCGTGGCGGCGACCGTCCCAGCTACCCGCGCCGTGACGACGACCGTGGCGGCCGTCCCAGCTTCGGTGGCGACCGTGACCGCGGTGGCGACCGTGGCGGTTTCCGTCGCGATGACCGCGGTGACCGTCCCTCCGGTGGCGGCGGCTTCCGCCGTGACGACCGCGGTGGCGACCGCCCGAGCTACCCCCGTCGCGACGACGACCGTGGCGGCCGTCCCAGCTTCGGTGGCGACCGCGGCGGCGACCGCGGTGGTTTCCGCGGCCGTGACGACCGCGGTGGCGACCGTCCTCCCTTCCGCCGTGACGACCGCGGCGACCGTCCGAGCTACCCCCGTCGTGATGACGACCGGGGCGGCGACCGCGGTGGTTTCCGCGGCCGCGATGACCGCGGTGGCGACCGTGGCGGCTTCCGCCGTGACGACCGGGGCGGCGACCGCCCCAGCTACCCGCGCCGTGACGACCGTGGTGAGCGGGGCGACCGTCCCAGCTACCCGCGCCGTGACGACGACCGCGGCGGTTTCCGTCGTGACGACCGCCGTGACGACCGCGGTGGCGACCGGGGCGGCTTCCGTGGCGGCGACCGTCCGAGCTACCCGCGCCGGGATGACGACCGGGGCGGCGACCGCGGTGGTTTCCGCGGCCGTGACGACCGCGGCGGCGACCGCGGCGGGTACCGCGGGCGGGACGACCGGGGCGGCGACCGCGGTGGGTACCGTGGCCGTGACGACCGCGGTGGCGACCGTGGCGGGTACCGCGGGCGTGACGAGCGGGACCGCGACTACCGCGACCGCAGCGACCGCGAGCCGGTCAAGCGCCTGCCCATCGACGACGACGTCACCGGTGACGAGATCGACCCCGATGTGCGCCAGGAGCTGCTGAGCCTGCCCAAGGGCCTGGCCGAGGAGGTCTCCCGGAACCTGGTCATGGTCGCCCGGCTGATCGACGAGGAGCCCGAGCAGGCGTACGCGTACTCGCGCATCGCCCTGCGGCTGGCCTCCCGCGTCGCCGCCGTCCGCGAGGCCGCCGGCTTCGCCGCGTACGCGACGCAGAAGTACAGCGAGGCGCTGGCCGAGTTCCGGGCCGCCCGCCGGATGACCGGCTCGGTGGAGCTGTGGCCCGTCATGGCGGACTGCGAGCGCGGCCTGGGCCGTCCCGAGCGCGCGCTGGCCATGGCCGGCGAGCCCGAGGTGCAGAAGCTGGACAAGGCCGGCCAGGTCGAGATGCGGCTGGTCGCCGCCGGTGCCCGGCGCGACCTCGGTCAGCTCGACGCGGCCATCGTGACCCTGCAGAGCCCGGAGCTGGCCTCCAGCTCCGTCCAGCCGTGGACGGCCCGCCTGCGGTACGCCTACGCCGACGCCCTGCTGGCCGCCGAGCGCGAGGACGAGGCGCGCGAGTGGTTCGCCAAGGCGCTCGAGGCCGACAAGGACGGCGCCACCGACGCCTCCGACCGGCTCGCCGAGATGGACGGGGTCGAGTTCGTCGACGCCATCGACGAGGACGAGGAGGAGGACGGCGACTACGACGCCGCCCGTGCCGAGTCCGACGACGAGGACGAGGACGACGAGCAGGACGACGACCCGGAGGTCCGGGCCGCCGAGCGGGCCTCCGACCGTACCGAGTACTACGACGAGGACGACGAGGAGTACGAGCCGCTGGAGCGGTCCGCGGCCGACGCCGACGTCGACCTGACCGACGAGGACGACCTGCCGGAGGCCCCCGCGGCCGCCGACCGGGACGGCGACAAGGGCTGACCGGGGCCTGACCGGCCGGGGCGGCGAGCCCCGGCCGGCGGGCACGACGAAAAGGGCGGTACCCCCGTACGGGGGTACCGCCCTTTTCCGTTTTCCGGCTCAGGCCAGGCTGCGCAGGACCAGTCCGGTGGCCGGCTTGGGGCCGAAGGAGGTGGACTTGCGGGGCATGGTCACGCCCTGCCGGGCCAGCTCGCGTACGACCTCCTCGCGGACCGGGTGCAGCAGGACGGCCGTGCCGCCGTGCCGCTCGGCCATCTCGACGGTGGCCGCGGTGTCGTGGATGTACGCGATCTGCTCCGGGGTGTCCGGGACGTTCCAGAGGTGGTCCAGCAGGGTGGCGTGCAGGACGGTGGCGTCCAGGCGCCGCCAGGCCTCGGGGCGGTCGCGCCGGACGGTGCGCTCGATCAGCTCCGGGTCGGGGTCGGTGACCAGGTGGAAGCGGCCGTCGCCGGTCAGCAGGAAGGCGTTGCCGCCGACGGCGGCGGTGCCGAGCTCGGCCATGGCGGCGGGCAGCGGTCCCTCGACCTCGCGGATCCGGAAGTGGCCGTCGAGCGCGGCCAGCGCGTCCGCGACCGGGAGCCGGCGGAGCATCCGGTGGATGGCGCGGACCTGGAGCGGGTACGTGTGGGTGTCCACCAGCAGCACCAGGCCGTAGTCCCAGGCGCCGGGCCCGCTGTGCTCGGACTGCAGGCGCAGATAGGTGGCCCAGCGGTGGTGGCCGTCCGCGATCAGGGCTTGTCGGTGCGTCAGATCGGCCGTGACGGTGGCCAGTTCGGCCGGGTCCGTGATGGCCCACAGGCGGTGCCGGAAGCCGTCCTCGGTGGTGGTGGCGAGCAGCGGGGGCCGCTGGGCGGTGGCCTCGATGACCGCGGCGGCGCCGGTGTGGCCGCCCTCGCCGAGGTAGGTGAGCAGCAGCGGTTCGAGGTTGGCGGAGGTGGCGCGCATCAGGCCGGCCCGGTCGGTGACGACGTGGGGCATGACGTCCTCGTGGGGGAGGACCACACCCTCGTCGGCGGAGGACAGGGCCAGGGCGCCGATCAGTCCGCGCTGGAGGAGGCCTTCACCGCGCTGCTCGTACATGTACAGGGCCGGCACCGGGTCGGCGCTGAGCACGCCCTCGGCCAGCCAGTCGTGCAGGGTGCGGGCGGCCTGGTCGTTGCGGGCGTCCGGGGTCTCGGCCTGCGGGAGGATCAGCCGGACGATGTTGTGCGGGTCGGCGGACTCGAGGTGGTTGAGTCCGTCGGGGCGTACCACCACGTCGTACGGCGGCGAGGTGACGGCGGCGAGGCTGCCGACGCGCTCGGGGACATAGCGCAGGCCGTGGAAGGGGATCAGGCGCAGTCCGTGCTCCGCGGTACCAGATGTGGTCATTGGTGCATGGTAAGGCGCGTCTCGCGATGCGGGATGATCGGGGCGGTATGCATTTCGGTCATGATCGTATGAGGAGCGGACGGATGACTCGGCAGGGCAGGACCAGGCCTTCCGGCAGCGGACAGAGCCTGCACACGGCGTACGACACGGCTCTGCTGGACCTCGACGGGGTGGTGTACGCGGGCGGTCTGGCGATCGCGCACGCGGTGTCCTCGCTGGCGGCGGCGCGGGCGGACGGGATGCACCTGGCGTACGTCACGAACAACGCGCTGCGCACCCCGGACGCGGTGGCGGAGCACCTGACGGAGCTGGGGATCCCGACCGCGGCCGGTGAGGTGATCACCTCCGCGCAGGCGGTGGCCCGGCTGATCGCGGACGAGGTGCCGGCCGGTTCCAAGGTGCTGGTGATCGGCGGGGAGGGGCTGCGGGTCGCGCTGCGGGAGCGGGGCCTGGTGCCGGTGGAGTCGGCGGACGAGTCCGGTCTGGCGGCCGTGGTGCAGGGGTACGGGGGCCCTGACCTGGCCTGGGGCCGGTTCGCGGAGGCTTCGTACGCGATCGCGCGCGGGGTGCCGTGGTTCGCGTCCAACACGGATCTGACGATTCCCAGTGCGCGGGGGATCGCGCCGGGCAACGGCGCCGCGGTGGAGGTGGTGCGGATCGCGACGGGCGCGGAGCCGCGGGTGGCGGGCAAGCCGCTGCCCCCGATGCACCGGGAGACGATCCTGCGGACCGGGGCCGAGCGGCCGCTGGTGGTGGGGGACCGGCTGGACACCGACATCGAGGGCGCCTTCAACGGCGGGGTGGACTCGCTGCTGGTGCTGACCGGTGTCACCGATGCGGCGCTGCTGCTGACCGCGGAGCCGAAGTACCGGCCGACGTACGTGGACGCGGACCTGCGCGGGATGCTCACCGGGCAGCCGGAGGTCGAGCCGGCGGGGGACGGTTTCCGCTGCGGGGGCTGGACCGCGACGGCCGGTGGTGCCGAGCTGGAGCTGGCCGGGGCGGAGGGTGGAGATCCGCTCGACGGGCTGCGGGCGCTGTGCGCGGCGGCCTGGACGCAGGCGGGGGAGGGCTCCTGCACGCTCGACGCGGGCAAGGCGCTGGCCCGGCTGGGGTTCTGACGGCGGCTCGGGCGGGCCGGGCGGATCGAGTGCTTCCGGTCGGGTGGGCGGCGGTCGGCCGGCCGCCCGGCCGGGCGGCGTGCGAGGGTGGCTCCGGCGAGCGGAGGATAGGCTAACCTAACTTTCGTGTTGGCTGAAAGTCCCCCTGAAACGAGTGCGTCCGTACCGGCCGCCGCGCCCCCCGAGCCGGATGCGCCCCGGGTGCGCTCGGCCGTCCGGGTGACCGGACTGGCCGTGGCGCTCGGTGCGCTCGCCCTGATCGTGGTCGCGAGCATCGCGGTGGGGTCCAAGCCGATCCCGCTGGAGCAGGTCTGGCACGGGCTGTTCCACTACTCCGGCACCCCCGACGACGTGGTGGTGCGCGACACCCGGGTGCCGCGCACCGTGCTCGGCGTCCTGGTCGGGCTGGCGCTCGGGCTGGCCGGCGCGGTGATGCAGGCGCTGACCCGCAACCCGCTCGCCGAGCCGGGCATCCTCGGCGTCAACGCCGGGGCCTCGGCCGCGGTGGTCACCGGCGTCAGCTTCCTCGGGGCCTCCTCCCTGAGCGAGTTCGTCTGGTACGCCTTCGCCGGCGCCGCCCTCGTCTCCGTCCTGGTGTACGTCCTCGGCGGCAGCCGCGGGGCCACCCCGGTCCGGCTGGCGCTGGCGGGCACCGCGGCCAGCGCGGCGCTGATGGGCTACATCAACGCGGTCGTGCTGATGGACAGCAAGGCGCTGGAGCGGCTGCGGTTCTGGACGGTCGGCTCGCTGACCTCGGCCACCGGGGACACGGTCCGGCAGGTGCTGCCCTTCATCGCGGTCGGGGCGCTGCTCGCGCTGTGCCTGGGCCGGCCGCTCAACGCGATGGCGCTGGGCGACGACACGGCCCGGGCGCTCGGTGCGCACCTCACCCGCACCCGCGTGATCGCGATGGTGGCCATCACGCTGCTGTGCGGTGCCGCGACCGCGGCCTGCGGCCCGATCGTCTTCATCGGCCTGATGATCCCGCACCTGGCCCGCCTCGTCACCGGCCCCGACATGCGGTGGATCCTCGTCTACAGCGCGGTGCTCTCCCCGGTGCTGCTGCTGGGCGCGGACGTGCTGGGCCGGGTGGTCACCCGGCCCGCGGAGCTCCAGGTGGGCATCGTGACCGCGCTGTTGGGCGGCCCCGTCTTCATCTACCTCGTACGACGCCGGAGGATGGCGCAGCTGTGAGCCTGACCAAGCGGGGCGGACGCCCCGGAGGCCGGGCGCTGCGCGCGCCCGGCGGGATCTCGCTACGGGTGGAGCCCCGCGCGCTGGCGGTCGGCGTGCTGCTGGTGCTGGCGGCGCTGGCCGCGGCGGTGGTGCTGATCGGCACCGGTGACTTCCCCATCGCCCCCGCGGACGTGGTGCGCACCCTCTTCGGGGCGGGCACGGCGGGCCAGGAGTTCATCGTCGACGACATGCGGCTGCCGCGGGTGCTGGTCGCGCTGCTGGTGGGCGCCTCGCTCGGGATGTCCGGGGCGGTCTTCCAGTCGGTGACCCGCAACCCGCTCGGCTCGCCCGACGTGCTGGGCTTCGGCTTCGGCTCGGCGGTCGGCGCCCTGGTCGTGATCGTCGTCTTCCACGGCGGGGCCCTCGCGGTGGCCGGCGGTGCGCTGGTGGGCGGGCTGCTGGCCGGCGTGCTGGTGTACCTGCTGGCCTGGCAGCAGGGCATCCAGGGCTACCGGCTGGTGCTGGTGGGCATCGGCACCTCGGCCATGATGGTGGCCGTCATCAACTACCTGCTGACCAAGGCCCAGCTGGTCGAGGCCACCCGGGCCATGGTCTGGCTGACCGGCTCGCTGGACGGCCGGGACTGGGCGCAGGTCTGGCCGCTGCTGGCCTGTTGCGCGGTGCTGTTCCCGCTGGTCCTCGGCCACGGCCGGGCGCTGCGGATGATGGAGATGGGGGACGACGCGGCGCACGCGCTGGGCGTCCGGGTGGAGCGGACCCGGCTGCTGCTGATGCTGGCCGCGGTGGTGCTGACCACGGCCGCCGGTGCCGCCGCCGGCCCCATCACCTTCGTGGCGCTGGCCGCGCCCCAGCTGGTGCGCCGGCTGACCCGGTCGCCGGGGGCGAACCTGCTCGGCTCGGCCCTGATGGGCGCGGTGCTGCTGATCGCCTCGGACTGGGCCTCGCAGCGGGCCTTCGGCAGCGGGTCGCTGCCGGTGGGCGTGGTGACCGGCCTGGTCGGCGGCGTCTACCTGCTGTGGCTGCTGGCCACCGAGCGCAAGGCCGGCCGGATATGAAGCCGGCGGCGACGCCGGACGGGACGCCGGAGGTGCATCCGGCGCTGAGCAAGACTTCGAGGAGTACCCCAGTGCAGCGGCTGACCGCGCAGAACGTCACCCTCGGCTACGACCAGCGGGTCATCGCCGAGAACCTGTCGGTGGAGATCCCCGACCGGTCCTTCACCGTGATCGTCGGCCCCAACGCCTGCGGCAAGTCGACGCTGCTGCGCGCGCTGTCGCGGATGCTGAAGCCGACGGCCGGACGGGTGCTGCTGGACGGCGAGGCGATCGGCTCGCTGCCGGCCAAGCAGGTGGCCAGGACCCTGGGGCTGCTGCCGCAGTCCTCGATCGCCCCGGACGGCATCACCGTGGCCGACCTGGTGGCCCGCGGCCGGTACCCGCACCAGGGCCTGCTGCGGCAGTGGTCCCGCGAGGACGAGCGGATCGTCCGGGAGTCGATGGCCTCGACCGGGGTGGCCGAGCTGGCCGACCGGCCGGTGGACGAGCTCTCCGGCGGGCAGCGCCAGCGGGTGTGGATCGCGATGGCGCTGGCCCAGCAGACGCCGCTGCTGCTGCTGGACGAGCCGACGACGTACCTCGACATCCAGCACCAGATCGACGTCCTGGACCTGTGTGCCGAGCTGCACGAGACGCAGGGGCGGACGCTGGTGGCGGTGCTGCACGACCTGAACCACGCGGCCCGGTACGCGACGCACCTGATCGCGATGCGGGACGGTGCGGTGGTGGCGGAGGGGCCGCCGGGCGAGGTGGTGACGGCGGAACTGGTGGAGCGGGTCTTCGGGCTGCGCTGCCAGGTCATCCCCGACCCGGAGACGGGCACACCGCTGGTCATCCCCGCCGCGCGGGCCGCCCGGGCCGCTGCGCGGGGCTGATCCCCGGGCGGGCCGGGGTCAGAGCAGCGAGCGCAGGCGGAGGAGGTCGCGGAAGCCGGCTTCCAGGCGGACCCGGCCGGCGGCCCAGGCCTTGGCGAAGTTCAGGTCGCCGGCGACCATCGCGAGGAGGTCGTCGGCGGTCATCGACAGGCGGATCTCCGCCTTCTCGCGCGGGGGGCCGGGGGCGGTGCCCCGGACCTCGATGCGGCCCTCGCGGAGCCGGCCCGTGAAGGTGGTGTCGAGGTCGGTGATGTGACAGCTGAGGGACCGGTCCAGCGCGGCGGCGCCGCGCACGTCCTTGTCGGCCCGCGCCAGGTTGTCGGAGAGCTGGTCGAGTGCCGCGCGGCACTCCTCGATCGTCGCCATGGTCCGACGAAGGTACCGCAGGCCGGTGACGGCCCTCCGGTCACCGTACGGTCCGCCCGGGCGTGCACCGGCTCGAGGCCGCTTCGAGGTAGCGTCGGGGTATGACCGAGCCCCCTCCGGAAGCGGTGTCCGAACCCGCCGCGCCCGCCGTACCCGCGCCGCCGGCCGCCCCGGCCCCGCAGGTGCAGGCACAGGCCCCGGCGGAGCCTGCCGCGCCCGCGCCGCTCGGCGTCGGGCGCACCCCCACCGGCCACCCGGACACGGACGCGGTACTGGCCGTCCTGGCCGATGCCGACCACCTCCCGGCCGACGCCCACCTCGCCGTGTACGAGGATGTGCACAGGGGCCTGCGCGATGCGCTGACCGCGCTGGACGCGCGCCCCGAGCCCGGACCGTACGAAAACAGGAGCTGAACCGAACGTGGCAGGAGTGGCACGCCGCCGCCTGGACGCCGAACTGGTACGCCGCAAGCTGGCCCGCTCGCGCGAGCACGCGGCCCAGCTGATCGCCGCGGGACGGGTCACCGTCGGCGGCGCCACCGCGACCAAGGCCGCCACCCAGGTCGAGACCAGCGCGGCCCTGGTCGTCCTCGCCGACGACGACGACCCCGACTACGTCTCCCGGGGCGGCCACAAGCTCGCCGGGGCGCTGGCGGCCTTCGTACCGCAGGGCCTGAAGGTCGAGGGCCGGCGCGCCCTGGACGCGGGCGCCTCCACCGGCGGCTTCACCGACGTCCTGCTGCGCTCCGGCGTCGGGCACGTGGTCGCCGTGGACGTCGGCTACGGGCAGCTCGCCTGGTCGCTGCAGAGCGACGAGCGGGTCACGGTCAAGGACCGGACCAACGTCCGCGAACTGACCCTGGAACAGATCGACGACATCCCGGCCGACCTGGTCGTCGGGGACCTGTCCTTCATCTCCATCGGCCTGGTGCTGCCGGCGCTGGTGCGCTGCACGGCGCCCGACGCCGACCTGGTGCTGATGGTCAAGCCGCAGTTCGAGGTCGGCAAGGACCGGCTGGGCAGCGGCGGGGTGGTGCGCAGTCCCGAGCTGCGCGCCGAGGCGGTGCGCGAGGTCGCCCGGCAGGCCGGGGCGCTGGGCCTGGGCGTCCTGGGCGTGACCGCGAGCCCGCTGCCCGGACCGTCGGGTAATGTCGAGTACTTCCTTTGGCTCCGGGCGGGGGCACCGGCACTCGACCCGGCGGATGTTGACCGTGCAGTGGCGGAGGGGCCGCGGTGACCAATCCTGTGGGACGGACCGTTTTCATGCTCGCGCACACCGGCCGGCCGGCCGCGTTGCGCAGCGCCGAACTGGTGGTACAGGGCCTGCTGCGCAGCGGGCTGGGGGTACGGGTCTTCGCCCACGAGGCGGTGGGGATGCCCCTGCCGCCCGAGGTCGAGCTGGTCAAGGAGCACGCGCCCGACGTGCTCGACGGCTGTGAGCTGCTGATCGTCCTGGGCGGCGACGGCACGCTGCTGCGCGGGGCCGAGCTGGCCCGCGGTTCCGGGGTGCCGATGCTGGGCGTCAATCTGGGCCGGGTCGGCTTCCTCGCCGAGGCCGAGCGCGACGACCTCGACAAGGTCGTCGACCGGGTGGTCACCCAGGAGTACGAGGTCGAGGAGCGGATGACCCTCGACGTGTCGGTCCGCACCAACGGCGACGTGGTGCACACGGACTGGGCGCTGAACGAAGCCGCGGTCCAGAAGGTCTCCCCCGAACGCATCCTCGAAGTGGTCATCGAGGTCGACGGCCGGCCGGTCTCCGGCTTCGGCTGCGACGGTGTGGTCTGCGCCACCCCGACCGGGTCGACCGCGTACGCCTTCTCGGCCGGCGGGCCGGTGGTCTGGCCCGAGGTCGAGGCCCTGCTGATGGTGCCGATCAGCGCCCACGCGCTGTTCGCGAAGCCGCTGGTCACCTCGCCGGCCTCGGTGCTGGCCGTCGAGGTGCAGAACGGCACCCCGCACGGCGTGCTGTGGTGCGACGGGCGGCGCACCCTGGAGCTGCCCGCCGGGGCGCGGGTGGAGGTGCGCCGCGGTGCCGTGCCGGTCCGGCTGGCCCGGCTGCACCACGCCTCCTTCACCGACCGGCTGGTCGCCAAGTTCGCCCTGCCAGTCTCCGGCTGGCGGGGCGCCCCGCACTGACGCGCGGACCGGCCGCCCGTTCGGGGCGGCCGGGAGCGGTGGCGGCCCCGAGGTGAACCGCGCCCCCCGAGAACTCGGTATGGTCAGGTCCGTGCTGGAAGAGATGCGGATACGGGCCCTCGGGGTCATCGACGACGCGGTGGTCGAGCTCTCGCCCGGATTCACCGCGGTGACCGGCGAGACCGGCGCGGGCAAGACGATGGTCGTGACGAGTCTCGGGCTGCTGCTGGGCGGGCGGGCCGACCCCGCCCTCGTACGCGTCGGGGCCAAGGCCGCGGTCGTCGAGGGCCGGATCACCATGGCGCCGGACGCGGCCGCCGCCGTGCGCGCCGAGGAGGCGGGCGCCGAGCTGGACGACGGCGCGCTGCTGATCAGCCGTACCGTTTCGGCCGAGGGGCGCTCCCGGGCGCACCTGGGCGGCCGGTCCGTGCCCGTGGGGCTGCTCGGCGAGCTGGCCGAGGACCTGGTCGCGGTACACGGCCAGACCGACCAGCAGGGCCTGCTGCGGCCGGCGCGGCAGCGGCAGGCGCTGGACCGGTACGCCGGTGACGCGGTCGCCGTCCCCCTGGAGAAGTACGCGGCGGCCTACCGGCGGCTGCGCGCGGTGGCCGGCGAGCTGGCGGAGCTGACCACCCGGGCCCGGGAGCGGGCCCAGGAGGCGGACCTGCTGCGCTTCGGCCTGGACGAGGTCGCCGCGGCCGAGCCGGTGCCCGGCGAGGACGCCGACCTGGCCGCCGAGGCCGAACGCCTGGGCCACGCCGAGTCCCTGGCCTCGGCCGCGGCCCTGGCGCACGCCGCGCTGGCCGGCAACCCCGAGGACCCCGAGGGGGTCGACGCCAACACCCTGGTCGCCGGTGCGCACCGCGCGCTGGAGGCCGTCCGGTCGCACGACCCGGCGCTGGCGGCGCTCGCCGAGCGGATCGGGGAGGTCGGCATCCTGCTGGCCGACGTGGCCGGGGAGCTCGCCGGGTACGCCGACGACCTCGACGCCGACCCGCTGCGGCTGGCGGCCGTGGAGGAGCGGCGGGCGCAGCTGACCGGTCTGGTCCGCAAGTACGGGACGCCCGGCGACGGCATCGATGCGGTGCTGGCCTGGGCCGAGGAGGGCGCCGGGCGGCTGGCCGAGCTGGACGGCGACGACGACCGGATCGGCGAGCTGACCGCGGAGCGCGACGGGCTGCGGGCCGAACTCTCCGGGCTCGCGCAGGCCCTGACGGACGCCCGGACCGAGGCCGCGCAGCGGTTCGCGGCCGCGGTGACCGAGGAGCTGGCCTCGCTGGCCATGCCGCACGCCCGGGTGAGCATCGACATCCGGCAGACCGAGGAGCCGGCCGGCGAGAGCGTGGAGGTCAGCGGCCGGGCGGTGGCCTACGGACCCTCGGGCGCGGACGAGGTGGAGCTGCTGCTCGCCCCGCACCCCGGTGCGCAGCCGAGGCCGATCGCCAAGGGCGCCTCGGGCGGTGAGCTCTCCCGGGTGATGCTGGCCGTGGAGGTGGTCTTCGCCGGGTCCGATCCGGTGCCCACGTACCTCTTCGACGAGGTCGACGCCGGGGTCGGCGGCAAGGCGGCGGTGGAGGTCGGCCGGCGGCTGGCCAAGCTGGCCAAGTCGGCGCAGGTCGTGGTGGTCACGCACCTGCCGCAGGTGGCGGCCTTCGCGGACCGGCAGCTGCTGGTGGAGAAGACCAATGACGGCTCGGTGACGCGCAGCGGCGTGACCGTCCTGGAGGGCGAGGACCGGGTGCGGGAGCTGTCCCGGATGCTGGCCGGCCAGGAGGACTCGGAAACGGCTCGGGCGCACGCCGAGGAACTGCTGGCGGCCGCTCGCGCGGACGGCTGAGACGGGCCGGGTCCCGGTGGGATCCCGGCCGGTCGGTCGCCCATGTGGGTGATCCCGGCGGGATGGTGACGTTTCCTCACACGGGATCCCCACACGGAAGGTGCGCCAAGTCCGGCACGGACTGGCATTCTGGGCGGCGGTGCGCGGGTACGCGCGCCGCCGCCCCCTTTTCGTACAGGAGCTCCGGCACGTGAGCAGTACCCCGCCTCCGGCCCCGGCCTTCGGGCGCACCCCGATGAGCACCGTCCAGGTCCTGGGCGGCGGCAGCGCCGGGAGCAGTGCGCACGTGCGTTCGCTGACCACCGGGCTGGCGGCGCGGGGCGTCGCGGTGACGGTCTGCGCGCCCGTCGAGACCGAGGGGGAGTACGACTTCACGGGCGCGGGCGCGCGGGTGGCCCCGGCCGTGGTCAGTGCGCTGCGCGCGGTCTGCGCCGGGGCGGACGTGGTGCACGCGCACGGCCTGCACGCCGGGGTCCGGGCGGCCCTGGCGCTGCGCGGGCAGCGGGTGCCGCTGGTGGTGACCTGGCACGCCGGGCCCGCCGCGGAGGGCCCGCTGGGGCAGCTGACCCGGCTGCTGGAGCGGCGGGTGGCGCGGGCGGCGGCGGTGGTGCTCGGCGCCTCCTCCGACCAGGTGGACGAGGCGCGGCGGCGCGGGGCGCGGGACGCCCGGCTGGCGCCGGTGACGGTGCCGGGCGGGGTGGTGACCGGGGACCCCGGCAAGGTGCGGGCGGAACTGGGCGCGGTGGAGCGGCCGTTGGTGATCGCGGTGGGCAGTCTGGTGCCCTACCGGGGGTACCAGCTGCTGTTGGACGCGGCGCGGGAGTGGCGGGCGCTGGATCCGATGCCGCTGCTGGTGATCGCGGGGGAGGGGCCGCAACGCGAGCTGCTGGCGCGGCGGATCGAGACCGAGGCGCTGCCGGTGCGGCTGCTGGGGCGGCGGCCGGACGTGACGGAGCTGCTGGCGGCGGCGGACGTGGCGGTGCTGCCGGCGCGGTGGGAGGGGCGGTCGCTGCTGGCGCAGGAGGCGCTGCGGCTGGGGGTGCCGCTGGTGGCCACGGCGGTGGGGGGCGTGCCGGAGCTGGTGGGGGATGCGGCGGTGCTGGTGCCCTACGGAGACCCTGCGCTGCTGTCCGCCGGGGTGGTGCGGGTGCTGTCCTCCCCGGGGCTCCGGTCCCGGCTGGCCCTGGCCGGGCCCCGGCAGGCGGCGTCCTGGCCGTCGGAGGACGACACGGTCGCCCAGGTCCTGGCCGTCTACGACGAACTCCGCGAACGCCCCCGCTAGGCCGTCCCCCGGCCTCTACAGGTGGCGGCGGGCGCGGAGGGCCAGGCTCAGGGAGAGGACGGTCTCGGGGTCGTCCAGGTCCGTGCCGAGGAGCTCGGAGATGCGGGCCAGGCGGTTGTAGAGGGTCTGGCGGTTGAGGTGCAGCTCGCGGGCGGTCTCCGCCTTGCGCCCGGCGTGCGCCAGGTACGTCTCCAGCGTCGGCAGCAGCGGCGGCTTGGAAGCGGCGTCGTGCAGCCGCAGAGGGCCGATCGCCCGGTCCACGAAGGCCGCCAGGTCGGGGTGTTCCCGCAGCCGCCACAGCAGCAGGTCGATGTCCAGGCGGCGGGCGTCGTACCAGGGCAGGGACGGCAGCCCCTGCGCCGCGGTGGCGGTCTCCGCGGCGTGCCGCAGCCCGGAGGAGGCCGCGGCCCAGCCGCCCGCGACGCCGACCACGACCACCGGCGGCGCGCCGGCCCGGTCCAGTCCGGCCCGGTCCACCCCGGCCCGCAGCGCCGCCGCGACCCGGTCGGCCACCGCGGTCCGCTCCGACTCCGAGCGCAGCGCGAGCAGCAGCGGTACCCGGCCCTCGACCGGCCGTACGCCCAGCAGGACGGGGACGCCGACCGCGGAGAGCTCTTCCAGGACCGCCCGGGCCAGGACCGCCCAGTTGCCGGACATCCCCCGGTCCGAGGCCAGCCGCATGACGACCGGCAGCAGCGGCCCGTCGCCCGGTTTGAAGCCGAGGACCCGGGCCTGGGCCGGGGCCGCCTCGGCGGAGATCCGGCCCTCGGCCAGGTCGGTGAGGAAGTCGCCCCGGCCGCGGGCGGCCAGCTCCTCCTCCTGACGGGCCTGCATCAGCACCACGGCCAGCACCCCGGCCGTCCGCTCCGCGGCCATCCGGTGGACCGGCAGCAGCGGTGCCGAGACGCCCAGCAGCACCAGGCGGGCCCGCACCGAGGCGGTGCCGGGGCCGCCGCCCGGGACGTCGATCAGCACGCCGTTGGCGGGCGGGCCCTCCTCGCGCTGCCCGCGCAGCCCCTCCCAGACCTGGAGCGGGTCGGCGCCGACCTCCTCGGCCGAGCCGCCGGCCGCGTACAGCAGCTGGCCGTCCGGGGTCTCCAGGAAGACCGGGTTGGCGGTGAAGTCGGCGAGGATCCGCAGGACCTGGGGGATCCCGCCGCCGCCCAGCAGCGCCTCGGTGCAGCGCCGGTGGACCTCCTCGGCGCGCTGGAGCAGGGCGTAGTGGCCGTTGACGATCTCGGTGTGGACCTCTTCCGTGACGGCCACGAAGGGCACCTCGCGGTGCAGCTGGACCAGCGGCAGCCCGGCCGCCCGGGCGGTCTCCACGATCGTGGCGGGGAGCCGGCTGAAGCGCGGGCCCAGTTCCACCACCAGGGCCGCGATGCCCCGCTCGGCGAGCCGGCGGACGAAGGCCCGCTGTTCGGCCGGCCGGGTGCCCAGCCCGAGGCCGGTGGTGAGCAGCAGCTCACCGCCCTTGAGCAGGGAGGCGATGTTCGGCACCTCGCCGGCGTGCACCCAGCGGACGGTCCGGCCGAGCCGGTCGGCGCCGGCCACGACCTCCGGCAGTCCGCTGCGCAGCCCCGGCAGCTCCAGTGCGCGCTGAACGGTGATGCCGCCCTGATTGTCCATATCGCGGGACGCTACCGGGCGTGGTGTTCCGAGAACATCACCTGATGGTTACAAGGCGTGTGTTGCGCCCTTCCGACCCGACAACTCGTCGCTCCAGCAAGGCGATTATCGGACCGCGTGCCGATTGTGGTCTATGTCACGTCGCGTCAGAGTGGCCGCCTCCCATCGGGCACGCAGCACTAGCGGAAGAGGACGTACATGTCCCACAGCTCCAACGGTGAGGTCCAGCGGCTCAAGGCGAACTCGGTCGGCCTGGTCGGCGTCGTCTTCATGGCCGTCGCCACCGCCGCCCCGATCACCGCCATGACCGGCAACCTGCCCATCGCCGTCGGCTTCGGCAACGGCAGCGGCGCTCCGGCCGGCTACCTCTTCGCCACCGTCGTGCTGACCGTCTTCGCGGTCGGCTACGTGGCCATGGCCAAGCGCATCACCGCCGCGGGCGCGTTCTACGGGTACATCTCGCACGGCCTCGGCCGGATCGCGGGCATGGCCTCGGGGATGCTCGCCGTGCTCGCGTACATCGTCTTCGAGGCCTCGATCGTCGGAGTCTTCTCCTACTTCGCCCAGACCACCGTCAAGAGCCAGCTCGGCGTCGACGTGCCGTGGATCCTGTACGCCGCCGCGATGCTCGCGGTCACGGCGGCCCTCGCCCACTTCGACATCAACCTGACCGCCAAGGCCCTCGGCGTGATGCTGGTCGCCGAGATCGCGGTGCTCTTCGCCGTGGCCACCGCCGTCCTGATCGCCGGCGGCGGCCCCGACGGCATCCCCTTCGAACCGGTCGACCCCAAGAACGCCTTCACCGGCACCTCCGCCGGGCTCGGCCTGTTCTTCGCCTTCTGGTCGTGGGTCGGTTTCGAGTCCACCGCGATGTACGGCGAGGAATCCCGCAATCCGAAGAAGGTCATCCCCAAGGCGACCCTGATCTCGGTGGTCGGCGTCGGC
Source organism: Streptomyces sp. NPDC089919 (assembly GCF_040684615.1). Classification (NCBI taxonomy): domain Bacteria; kingdom Bacillati; phylum Actinomycetota; class Actinomycetes; order Kitasatosporales; family Streptomycetaceae; genus Streptomyces; species Streptomyces sp. NPDC089919. The sequence goes on along the minus strand of NZ_JBFBGK010000086.1, from coordinate 21,952 downwards.
CTCTTCTACATCTACGTCTCCTGGATGACCATCGCCGGCAACGGCATCACGCAGTCCGTGAAGCTGTCCGCCTCCGCCGCCCCCCTCGACCTGTTCTTCGCGCCCACCCGGCACTTCATCGGGGCCTGGGCCGTCGACGCCTTCCAGTGGCTGCTGCTCACCGGCTCCTTCGCCTGCGGCATGGCCTTCCACCAGTGCGCGGCCCGCTACCTCTACGCCATCGGCCGCGAGGGCTTCCTGCACCCCGCGCTGGGCCGCACGCACCCCCGGCACGGCTCGCCGTACCTCGCCTCCATGGTGCAGACCGGCATCGCAGTCGGCCTGGTCGCGCTCTTCTGGCTCACCGGCCAGGACCCGTACCTGCACCTGTACACGCTGCTGGCGATCCTCGGCACGATGGCCATCCTGATCGTCCAGACCCTTTGCTCCTTCGCCGTCATCGGCTACTTCCGCAAGAACCACCCCGAGGACCGGCACTGGTTCAAGACCCTCGTCGCCCCCGTCCTCGGCGGGATCGGCATGACCGCCGTGGTCGTGCTGCTCGTCCTCAACATGGAGACCGCCGCCGGCGCCGCCGCCGACTCGTTCTTCTTCAAGCTGATCCCGTGGATCGTCGGCGGGGTCTTCCTCGGCGGCCTGGCCCTCGGCCTCTCCCTGAAGTACCGGGCCCCCGAACGCTACGAGATCATCGGCCGGATCGTCCTCGAGGACGCCGCGGAGCGCACCGAGGACGCGCCCGTACCGGCCGCCGGCACCGACCCCGCCCCGTCCGCCGCGAACGTCTAGGAGCCGCCGCCATGGCCCGTACGCCCCTGATGCACGCCCTGCGACGACTGGCCGCCGAGCACGCGGCCGCCCGCCGGCTGAGGATCCCCGTCGCCGAGGTCCGGGGCCTGTCCCGGCGCGCCCTGCTGGAGCGGGCCGCCGCCCTCGGCCTGGGCACCGCGCTCGCCGCCGGGGCGGCCGCCCCGGCCCGCGCCCGGACCGCCGCCCCCGACGGGCACAAGCCCACCGGCACTCCCCGGGTCGCCGTGGTCGGCGCCGGCATCTCGGGCCTGACCGCCGCCCTCACCCTGCAGGACGCGGGGATCGCCGCCACCGTCTACGAGGCGAACCCGGGCCGGGTCGGCGGCCGCATGTGGACCCAGCGCGCCCACTGGGCGTACGGGCAGACCTCCGAGATCGGCGGTGAGCTGATCGACACCAGCCACAAGAAGATCCTGGAGCTCTGCCGCCGCTTCGGCCTGCCGACCGAGGACTTCCTGGGCGGTGGCCCCAACGGCGCCGAGGAAGTGCTCTGGTTCAACGGCGGTTACTACGCACGCGACCAGGCCGACGTCGACTTCAACGCCGTCTTCCAGGCTCTGCACCGCGACCTCCAGGAGGCCGGCGAGGTGGCCTGGAACTCCACCACACCCGCCGGTACGGCCCTGGACGGCATGTCGCTGTACGACTGGATCGAGTCCCGGGTGCCCGGCGGGCACACCTCCCGGCTCGGCCGCTTCCTCGACGTGGCGTACAACGTCGAGTACGGCGCCGACACCACCGACCAGTCGGCCCTCGCCCTGGTGTTGCTGATGGGCTACCAGCCCAACCCCGGCAACTTCAACGTCTGGGGCCTGAGCAACGAGCGCTACCACATCGTCGGCGGCAACGACCGGCTGCCGAACGCCATCGCCGCGGCCCTGCCCGCCGGTTCGATCGTGATGGGCCGCTCGCTGGTCGCCGTGCGCGCCAACGCGGACGGCACCCAGACGCTGACCTTCGACGACTCCGGGGCGACCCGGACGGTCACCGCCGACCACACCGTCCTGTGCCTGCCGCTGCCGGTCCTCCAGCAGATCGACACCTCGGCGGCCGGCTTCGACCCGCTGATGAAGAACCTGCTGCGGGACGCCCGGATGGGTTACTGCACCAAGCTGAACATGCAGTTCACGAGCAGGCCCTGGCGCGGCACCGGGCCGTGGCCGGGGGTCTCGGCCGGTGACTGCTTCACCGACCTCGACGTCCAGCAGACCTGGGACACGACAAAGGTCCAGCCCGGCACCGGCGGCATCCTCCTCCAGTACGGCGGCGGCAGCCTGGCCAAGTCGCTGACCCCCGGCAGCCCCTTCGCCACCGAGGCCGACCCGTACGTACGGTCCCTCGCCGGCCGGATGCTCACCGGCATCGACGCCTTCTTCCCGGGCACCAGGGCCGTCTGGACCGGCAGGGCCCAACTGTCCGCCTGGCACCGCAACCCGTACTCGCTCGGCGCCTACTCGTACTGGCCGGTGGGCTACCTGCACCGGTACGCGAAGTACGAGGGCACGGCGCAGGGCAACGTCCACATCGGCGGCGAGCACTGCTCGTACGACTTCCAGGGCTTCATGGAAGGCGGCGCCACCGAGGGCGAGCGGGCGGCGCGGGAGGTGATCGCCGCCCTGCTCTGAGCCGGTCAGGCGGGCCGGATGTTGTGGTTGAAGCGGAAGACGTTGTCCGGGTCGTACTCCCGCTTGACCGCGCCCAGGCGCGCCATGTTCTCGGCTCCCAGGCCCGCGGTGACCCGGTCGCCGCCCTCGTCCCCGGTGAAGTTCAGGTACACCGCGCCGGTGCTCCAGGGCCCCACGTCCGCGCGGACGTCCTTGACCCAGCGGATGCAGCGTTCGTCATCGGCCGGGTCCTCCCAGATGCCGAAGGGGTGGACGGCCCAGGGCGCGTCCCGGAAGGCGACCGGCCACTGCTCCGGGGCCCGGGCGATCGCGCCGCCCTGCGGGAAGAGCACGTGCTGGGTGCCGGTGGGCACCGGCATGGTCGAGGCGCGGGCGCAGAAGACGTCGATCAACTCGTCCGGCGCCCCGGTCAGGTACTCGGCCGACCAGTAGTTCCGCAGGTCCGGGGGGTCGTCGAACATGCACTGGAAGTCGGCGTACGGGATGGCCGTGACGATCTCCACCACGTGCGGCAGGGCCAGCAGCGGCTGCGCCAGCTTGCGGACCTCCTCCTCCGGTCCGGCGTAGCAGATCAGCGCGCCGGCCAGCAGGGTGCCGACCAGTTCCGGGGGGACGAACTCCTCGGGCGGGCCGGTCATGTAGATCACCCCGCCGGAGGCCTCGTCGGGGGCGTTCTCGAGGATGTCGCGGTAGGTGCGGGCCAGTTCGGGCCCGTGCTCGGGCAGCGCCAGCACCATCGCGATGGCGTACCCGGGCAGTTCGTGCAGCCGCAGGGTCAGCGCGGTGGCGATGCCGAAGTTGCCGCCGCCGCCGTGCAGGGCCCAGAAGAGCTCCGGGTTCTCCTCGGCGCTCGCCTCGACGAGGCGGCCGTCGGCGGTGACCAGTTCCACGCCGAGCAGGTTGTCCACCGCCAGGCCGAACTTCCGGTCGAGCCAGCCGGTGCCGCCGCCCAGCACGTACCCGCCCACCCCGGTGGTGGAGGCCCGGCCGCCGGTGGTCGCCAGGCCGTGCGGTGCGGTGGCCCGGTCCAGGTGGCTCATGGTGGCGCCGCCCTCGATCCGCACCGCCCCGGCCGCGGGGTGGACGGTGGTCTCGTGCATCCGGCGCAGGTCGATCACGAGGCCGGCGTCGTTGAGGGCCGTGCCCGCCACGGCGTGCCCCCCGCCGCGGACCGCGATCGGCAGGTCCAGGTCCCGGGCGAACCGGACCGAGCGGACCACGTCGGCGGCGTTCTCGCACTGGGCGATCACCGCCGGGCGTTTGTCGATCATCGAGTTGAACAGGACCCGGGCCGCGTCGTACCCCGCGTCGTCCGGGGCCAGGACCGTACCGGCCAGATCCTCGCGGAGCTCGACGAGTGCCGTGCCCGCCTTCGATTGGGGAGCCATGACAGCCCCCTTCCGATCAAGGGGACCAAGGGACGCTTCCAGCCTAGGCGCGCCGCCCGGCACCGGCGCGTCGGAGCGGGCGGGATCCCGTCGCGGATCCCGCCGTCCGGCGCCGCAGGGCCCGGCTACGCCCCGTACGCCCCGCCCGCGGTCAGCCGCAGGGCCGTGTCGATGAGGGGGACGTGGCTGAAGGCCTGCGGGAAGTTGCCCACCTGCCGCTTGAGCCGCGGGTCCCACTCCTCCGCCAGCAGGCCGAGGTCGTTGCGGAGCGAGAGCAGCCGCTCGAAGAGCCGCCGGGCCTCGTCCACCCGCCCGATCATCGCCAGGTCGTCGGCGAGCCAGAAGGAGCAGGCGAGGAAGGCGCCCTCGTCGCCCTCCAGGCCGTCCACGCCCGCCTCGTCGCCGGCGGTCGGGTAGCGCAGGATGAAGCCGTCCGGGGTGGACAGCTCCCGCTGGATGGCCTCGATGGTGCCGATGACCCGCTTGTCGTCCGGCGGCAGGAAGCCCATCTGCGGGATCAGCAGCAGGGAGGCGTCCAGCTCCCTCGACCCGTAGGACTGGGTGAAGGTGTTGCGCTCCTTGTCGTAGCCCTTCTCGCAGACGTCCCGGTGGATCTCGTCGCGCAGCTCGCGCCAGCGCTCCAGTGGGCCGTCCGCGTCGCCGGACTCGATGAGCTTGATCGTCCGGTCCACCGCGACCCAGGCCATGACCTTGGAGTGCACGAAGTGCCGGCGGGGGCCGCGGACCTCCCAGATGCCCTCGTCCGGCTCGTTCCAGTGGGTCTCCAGGTAGCGGATCAGCTTCAGCTGGAGCAGCGAGGCGTAGTCGTTGCGGGCCAGGCCGGTCATGTGGCCCAGGTGCAGGGCCTCGGTGACCTCGCCGTAGACGTCGAGCTGGAGCTGGTGGGCCGCGCCGTTGCCGACCCGGACCGGGGTGGAGCCCTCGTACCCGGGCAGCCAGTCCAGCTCGGTCTCGCCGAGTTCCCGCTCGCCGGCGATGCCGTACATGATCTGCAGGTTCTCGGGGTCGCCGGCCACCGCGCGCAGCAGCCACTCGCGCCAGGCGCGGGCCTCCTCGCGGTAGCCGGTGCGCAGCAGCGAGGAGAGGGTGATCGCCGCGTCCCGCAGCCAGGTGTAGCGGTAGTCCCAGTTCCGGACGCCGCCGATCTCCTCGGGCAGCGAGGTGGTGGGGGCCGCGACGATGCCGCCGGTGGGCGCGTACGTCAGGGCCTTGAGGGTGATCAGCGACCGGACCACGGCCTCGCGGTAGGGCCCGTGGTACGTACAGTGCTCGACCCACTCGCGCCAGAAGTCGGTGGTGGCCTCCAGGGCCGCCTCCGCGTCCGGCAGGGCCGGCGGCTCCTTGTGGGAGGGCTGCCAGCTGATCGTGAAGGCGATCCGGTCGCCCGGGGCGACCGTGAAGTCGGAGTACGTCGTCAGGTCGTGGCCGTAGGTGGGCATGTCGGTATCCAGCCAGACCGAGTCGGGCCCGGCCACCGCGACCGTGCGGCTGTCGACCTTGTGCACCCAGGGCACCACGCGCCCGTAGCTGAACCGCATCCGAAGGGCGGAGCGCATCGGGACCCGCCCGCTGACGCCCTCGACGATCCGGATCAGCTGCGGGGCGTGGTCCTCGCGCGGGGGCATGAAGTCGATGACGCGGACGGTGCCGCGCGGCGTGTCCCACTCCGATTCGAGGACCAGTGAGTCGCCCTTGTAGCGGCGGCGGTCCGCGGGGGGCGCGGGGGTCCCGTCGGGGTGGACGGGGCCCAGGCGCCAGAACCCGTGCTCCTCCGTGCCCAGCAGTGCGGCGAAGACGGCATGGGAGTCGAAGCGTGGCAGACACAACCAGTCCACCGCGCCGTCCCGGCAGACCAGCGCTGCGGTCTGCATGTCTCCGATGAGTGCGTAGTCCTCGATGCGCCCGGACACGTGGATCTCCAGTCGACGGCCATGTCCGCCCCCCCGGGGGGAGGCGATCACTTTTCGGTCTTGGGTCGTTGACGAGTTCAAGCTTGCCGGAACGGGCGGGGGTGGTGCCGATTGCCGGGCCCGCTCGTCATGGATATCCGAGCAGGATACGACGGCACCCTAGTGATCCCCTTGGGCCCGGAGGGAATGCCGCTGGTCCGATCGGGTGAGCCCAGGTGGCCGATAAGCGGCCCGGCGGCGGCGCCGACACGCCGCGCGGCCCGGGTGAAGGAGTCGGGGAGGAGTCGCGGAGGAGTCGCGCGGACGGCATACGGATGGCGCGAAAGGAACGCCCCGGAAGCCTTCCGGAACCCCGCGGAACCCCTCGTGGAACGCGGCCCCGACGTCTTCCGGTCGCGTGGCCGGAAGCGGACCCCGCCGGTCGCTGATAGGCTGGTACCCCGTGGACCGGTGGTCTGCCTGTGCGAATCAGGGGCCCCGAAACCGCAGCTTCGGCGCCCCCTGAAACACCGGGACGGCAGCCGCAGGCACCTCACTACGCGACCACGGGAGCCCCCTCTTGGCGATGCCGCCCAAATCCATGACGACCAAGCACATCTTCGTCACCGGGGGTGTCGCTTCGTCCCTCGGCAAGGGGCTGACGGCCTCCAGCCTGGGTGCCCTGCTCAAGGCGCGGGGCCTGCGGGTCACGATGCAGAAGCTCGACCCGTACCTGAACGTCGACCCCGGCACGATGAACCCCTTCCAGCACGGCGAGGTGTTCGTCACCAACGACGGCGCCGAGACCGACCTGGACATCGGCCACTACGAGCGCTTCCTCGACGTCGACCTCGACGGCTCGGCCAACGTCACCACCGGCCAGGTCTACTCGCAGGTCATCGCCAAGGAGCGGCGCGGCGAGTACCTGGGCGACACCGTGCAGGTCATCCCGCACATCACCAACGAGATCAAGCACCGCATCCGCCGCATGGCCACCGACGACGTCGACGTGGTCATCACGGAGGTCGGCGGCACGGTCGGCGACATCGAGTCGCTGCCCTTCCTCGAGACGGTCCGCCAGGTCCGCCACGAGGTCGGCCGGGACAACGTCTTCGTCGTGCACATCTCGCTGCTGCCGTACATCGGCCCCTCCGGCGAGCTGAAGACCAAGCCCACCCAGCACTCCGTCGCCGCGCTGCGCAACATCGGCATCCAGCCCGACGCGATCGTGCTGCGCGCCGACCGCGAGGTGCCCACCTCCATCAAGCGCAAGATCTCGCTGATGTGCGACGTGGACGAGGCCGCGGTGGTCGCCGCCATCGACGCCAAGTCCATCTACGACATCCCGAAGGTCCTGCACACCGAGGGCCTGGACGCGTACGTCGTGCGCAAGCTCGACCTGCCCTTCCGCGACGTGGACTGGACCGTCTGGGAGGACCTGCTGGACCGGGTCCACAACCCCGACCACGAGGTCACCGTCGCGCTGGTCGGCAAGTACATCGACCTGCCGGACGCCTACCTGTCGGTGACCGAGGCGCTGCGCGCCGGCGGTTTCGCCAACAAGGCCCGCGTCAAGATCAAGTGGGTCACCTCGGACGACTGCAAGACCGCGGCCGGCGCCGCCAAGCAGCTCTCCGACGTGGACGCCGTCTGCATCCCCGGCGGCTTCGGCGACCGCGGCGTCAACGGCAAGGTCGGCGCGATCACCTACGCCCGCGAGAACAAGCTGCCGCTGCTCGGCCTCTGCCTGGGCCTGCAGTGCATCGTCATCGAGGCGGCCCGCAACCTGGCCGGCATCGAGGACGCGAACTCCACCGAGTTCGACCCCTCCACCGCCCACCCGGTCATCTCGACCATGGAGGAGCAGCTGGCCTTCGTCGAGGGCGCCGGCGACCTGGGCGGCACCATGCGCCTGGGCATGTACCCCGCCAAGCTCGCCGAGGGCTCGATCGTGCGCGAGGTGTACGAGGGCAAGGAGTACGTGGAGGAGCGTCACCGCCACCGCTACGAGGTCAACAACTCCTACCGCTCCGAGCTGGAGAAGAAGGCCGGGATCCTGTTCTCCGGGACCTCCCCGGACAACAAGCTCGTCGAGTACGTCGAGTACCCGCGCGAGGTGCACCCCTACCTGGTCGCCACCCAGGCGCACCCGGAGCTGCGCTCCCGCCCGACCCGCCCGCACCCGCTCTTCGCGGGCCTGGTGAAGGCGGCCGTCGCGCGCCAGCAGGCCGCGGGCCAGTAACCGCCCGCACCGGCGATACGGTGAGACCGGGGTACGGATTTTCCGTACCCCGGTTTTCCGCTTTGTACGGGCCGGGAGGGCACGCCATGCACATCAAGGACACCGCCGAGGCCTGGCCGGTCAGGTCGAGCGTGACCCCCTTCCAGGGCGCCAAGACCGCCGTCGCCAGCGACGAGGTCGAGATGCCCGACGGCTCGGTGGCGCGCCGCGACTTCCAGGTGCACCCCGGCTCGGTCTGCGTGCTGGCCCTGGACGGCGAGGGCCGGGTCGTGGTCGTGCGCCAGTACCGGCACCCGGTCCGCCACAAGCTGTGGGAGCTGCCGGCCGGGCTGCTCGACGTACCCGGTGAGAACCCGCTGCACGCCGCCCAGCGGGAGCTGTACGAAGAGGCGCACGTCAAGGCCGAGGACTGGCGGGTGCTGGTGGACGCCTACCCCAGCGCGGGCGGCTCCGACGAGGCGATCCGGGTCTTCCTGGCCCGGGAGCTGGCGGAGGCCGAGGGCGAGCGCTTCGAGGTCTCCGAGGAGGAGGCCGACATGGAGGTCGCCCGGGTGCCGCTGGCGGAGCTGGTGCGGGGGGTGCTCGCCGGGGAGCTGGGCAACGCCGGACTGGCGCTCGGGGTGCTGGCGCTCTCGGCCGCCCTCGCCGGCGACGGCGTCGAGGCCCTGCGCCCGGCCCTGGCCCCCTGGCCCGCCCGCCCCTTCGAGGCGTAGGCCTTGCCCCAGGCTCCTGAGGCGCTGATGTGACGATCGGCTGATCCGATCGGGCGATTTGCCGCCCCCGCACCCGCCCTGCTCCGCCGGGACGGCCACGCTGCGTGAACTACGCTCGGACTCCCCGAATCTCCGTCCCGCACGGGACTTCTGACGGGGTGTTCCCGCCGCTGGCCGGGGAGAGGAGCGGATCCCGTGACGGACGAAGCGCTGCACGTCGACGGCCCCGTGGGCGGCGCCCCGATGCCCGGCTTCGTCGGGCGGCGTCGGGAGCTCAGGGAACTGCGCGAGGACGTCGCGCGGACCGGGCTCGACACCCTGTCCGGCCGCAAGGCCAAGGCGCCCCGGGCCCGCGTCCTGCTCGTCGCCGGCCGGCCCGGCTCCGGCCGCACCGCGCTGGCCGAGGAGTTCGCCCGCTCGATCGCCGGGGAGTACCCCGGCGGCCTGCTGCGGGCCCGGCTCACCACCCCCGGCGGCGAGCGGGTGCCCACCGCCCGCAGCGCCCGCGAGCTGCTGGAGGCGCTGGGCGAGCCCACCCCGCCCGGGGCCGCCGAGGACGAGCTGAGCGCCCTGCTGCGGGCCGCCCTCGGCGGGCGCCGGGCGCTGCTCCTGCTGGACGACGCGGCCGACGCCGAGCAGGTCGACCCGCTGCTCCCGGACGACGGCGACTGCCTGGTCGTGGCCACCGCCGAAGGGCCGCTCACCGGCATCCCCGACGTCCGACCCTGCACCCTGGGCGGACTGGACACGCCCGCCGGGGTGGAGCTGCTGACCGCCCGGACCGGCGAGGTCCGGGTCACCGTCGACCCGCGGGCCGCGGAAAACCTCGTCGAGGCCTGCCAGGGCCAGCCGGCCGCGCTGGCGCTGGCCGGCGGCTGGCTCGCCGCCCACCCCAAGGTCTCGGTCGCCGACGTGGCCAAGAAGCTGCACGACATGCCGGCCGAGCGCGGCGCCCTGGCCCGTGCCTTCCGGCTGGTCTACGAGTCGCTGCCGGGCCCGGCCCAGCGCACCCTGCGGCTGCTGCCGCTGGCGCCCGCCGGGCTGGTGGACGCGCACACCGCCTCCGCGCTGGCCGGCTGCTCGGTGGCCGCCGCCCAGTCCACCCTCGCCGACTTCGCCGGGCTGGGCCTGCTGCACCCGGCCGGCGAGGAGGTGTACCTGCTGCCCGGCTGCCTGGGCCCGCTGCTGCGCGCGCTGCTGGAGACCAAGGAGCGCCCGGCCGAGGTGCAGCTGGCCCGGGCCCGGATGCTGGAGCGGACGGTCCGGCTGCTGCTCTCCTGCCGGGCGGTGACCGAGCCGGAGGGCTCCCCGGCCCGGGGCAAGCTGGCCGGGTTGCCCCGCGCGCTGCGCTTCCGGCACGCCGACGAGGCCGCCGCCTGGCTGACCGGCCGGCTCCCGGCGCTGACCGAGGCCTGCCGGATCGCGGTGGCCGACGGCGAGCTCGACACCCTCGCCCGCCGCTTGGTGGCCGCGCTGGTGCGGGCCCTGGTCGCGCACCGGGGCACCGAGGGCGCCGCCCCCGAGCTGTACGGGCTGCACGGCCTGGTGCTGGACGTGGCCGAGCGCCGGGACCTGCACCGGGAGCAGGCCGCCGCCCTGCTCAACCTGGGTGACCTCGACCACGGCACCGGGCGGACCCGGGACGCCCTGGACCGCTACCGGGCCGCGCTGGACGCCGGCCGGGCCGCCGGCGACCCCTATGCGACCGGCCGCGCGATGGAATCCGTAGGGGGTGCCTACCAGGAGCTGGGGGACTGGCACCGGTCCGCCGACTGGTTCGGTCGAGCGCTGTCCCAGTCGCTCGCCAGGGGCGAGCGAGCGGACGAGGCCAGGCTGTACGGGCGGCTCGGGAACGTGCACACCTACGCGGGGCGGTACGGCGAGGCCCTGCGCAGCTGGCGCGCGGCCGCGGCGGGCTACCGCAGGCTCGCCGATGTCCCGGGACAGGCAAAGGCGTTGAGCGAGATGGCGCGGGTCCAGGAGTACGCGGGCCGGCCCGAGGAATCGCTGCACACCTGCCGGGCGGCGGTGGAGCTGGCCCGGCAGGCCGGGGACCAGCGGCTGCAGGCCGCGCTCCAGGTGCGGCTGGCCGACACGCTCGACCGGCTCGGCGACCCCGCAGCCGCCAGGCTGCACCGGTCCGCGGCCGACAGATTGCTGGGAGACGATCCCGCAGCCTGCGAAATCCGTAGTGCTTCTGGCTGTGATTAATGCTTTGTAAGGCTAGACAGCCGGAAATCCTTCATTAGACTGGCTCTGCCGCGTTCATCTGCGGTCCATCCCGTTGCGCACTCCCGCCGACGGGTATGTATGGATTGAGCCGTTTAATCCCCTGAGTCAAGGACCGTGATCGACGATGAAGGTCGGCATCCCCCGCGAGGTCAAGAACAACGAGTTCCGCGTGGCCATCACCCCCGCCGGTGTCCACGAGCTCGTCCGCAACGGCCACCAGGTCTTCGTCGAGCAGAACGCCGGTGTGGGCTCCTCGATCACGGACGCCGAGTACGTCGCGGCCGGCGCCGAGATCCTGGGCACCGCCGACGAGGTCTGGGCCACGGCCGACCTGCTGCTCAAGGTCAAGGAGCCCATCGCGGAGGAGTACCACCGCCTCCGCAAGGACCAGACCCTCTTCACCTACTTGCACCTGGCCGCCGACAAGGCCGGCACGGACGCGCTGCTGGAGTCCGGCACCACCGCCATCGCGTACGAGACGGTCGAGCTCGCCAACCGCGCGCTCCCGCTGCTCGCCCCGATGTCCGAGGTCGCGGGCCGGCTGGCCCCGCAGGTCGGCGCCTACCACCTGATGCGCTCGGCCGGCGGCCGCGGCATCCTCCCCGGCGGCGTCCCGGGCACCCAGGCCGCCAAGGCCGTCGTCATCGGCGGTGGCGTCTCCGGCTGGAACGCCGCGCAGATCGCCATCGGCATGGGCTTCCACGTGACCCTGCTCGACCGCGACATCAACAAGCTCCGCGAGGCCGACAAGATCTTCGGCACGAAGATCCAGACGATCGTCTCCAACGCCTTCGAGCTGGAGAAGGCCGTCCTCGAGGCCGACCTCGTCATCGGCGCGGTGCTCATCCCGGGTGCGAAGGCCCCCAAGCTGGTCACCAACGAGCTGGTCTCCCGGATGAAGCCCGGAAGTGTCCTTGTCGACATTGCGATCGACCAGGGCGGCTGCTTCGAGGACTCCCGTCCGACCACCCACGCCGAGCCGACCTTCAAGGTCCACAACTCGGTCTTCTACTGCGTCGCCAACATGCCGGGCGCGGTGCCGAACACCTCCACCTACGCGCTCACCAACGCCACGCTGCCCTACATCGTGTCGCTGGCGAACAACGGCTGGGTCGAGGCGCTGCGCCGCGACTCCGCCCTGGCGCTGGGCCTCAACACCCATGAGGGACAGGTCGTTTACGGCCCCGTCGCCGAGGCCCACGGCTACGAGCACGTCGAGCTGAGCACCCTCATCGGCTGAGCCGACGGCACCGCGTCAACCGTTTGACGCCAATCTCACGCGTCCGGCCGGACCTTGCCCCGCAAGGTCCGGCCGGACGTGTTTGGCGGGCCGTCAGGTCCGCCGGCCGGCCCCGGCCCCGGCGTGTCGCCGAAGGCGATCAACTCGCTCGGAACGTAACCCTTTAACCGTTTCGCACACCCGCGAAACTTCACAGTGACGGCCCGTACGCCCTTGACAGAGTGGTGTTCGGTTGCCGACACATCGTGCCGCGTCCGGCCGATTGTGTTGCTGCGGACCGGTGACACGCCATAGAGTCGCCAACCGTCGGCATGGTGCCACGCTGACCTATCGATAAGTGTCCTGGTCACGTCCGAGGAGGTAAGACGACTTGTGAATGAGTCGACATTTGCCCCTGGGGGTGGTCATGCAGGGAATCCTGCGCGGGGCCAGGGCCCTGCCGGTCTCGAAGCTGTCGGCTCCGTCGCGGTCCGCACCTTCGCAAACCACCAGCACATGACGACGCCCCAAAAGAGCATGGACGGCCTAGACGTGAACTCCATGGCCGGCGACCTGAGCGGCCGAGAGCCCACCGGTTTCGCCGACTACGACGAGGTGCCCGAGGGGCACTTCTACGACCCCGACGCCGAATACGAGCCCGACCCCGAGTACGCGGCCACCCTCGCGCCCGACGCTGCCAGACAGCGCCGGGAGCGGATCGGTCCGACCGGACGGCCGCTGCCGTACTTCCCGATCCCGGGTCCCCTGACCGACCACGGTCCCGCGAAGATCATCGCGATGTGCAACCAGAAGGGCGGCGTCGGCAAGACCACGTCGACCATCAACCTGGGTGCCGCGCTCGCCGAGTACGGGCGGCGCGTGCTGCTCGTGGACTTCGACCCGCAGGGCGCCCTGTCGGTCGGCCTCGGCGTGAACCCGATGGAGCTGGACCTCACCGTCTACAACCTGCTCATGGAGCGGGGCATGTCGGCGGACGAGGTCCTGCTGAAGACCGCGGTGCCCAACATGGACCTGCTGCCGAGCAACATCGACCTCTCGGCCGCCGAAGTGCAGTTGGTGAGCGAGGTCGCGCGCGAGTCGACGCTCCAGCGCGCCCTGAAGCCGCTGATGAACGACTACGACTACATCGTGATCGACTGTCAGCCCTCGCTCGGCCTGCTGACCGTGAACGCCCTGACGGCGGCTCACAAGGTCATCGTGCCGCTGGAATGCGAGTTCTTCGCGCTGCGCGGAGTGGCGCTGCTCACCGAGACCATCGAGAAGGTCCAGGAGCGGCTCAACCCCGAGCTGGAGCTCGACGGCATCCTCGCCACGATGTACGACTCCCGTACGGTGCACAGCCGTGAGGTGCTCGCGCGCGTGGTCGAGGCCTTCGACGACCACGTGTACCACACGGTCATCGGCCGTACCGTGCGCTTCCCGGAGACCACGGTCGCCGGCGAGCCGATCACCACGTACGCCTCCAACTCCGTCGGCGCCGCCGCCTATCGCCAGCTCGCCAGGGAGGTGCTCGCCCGGTGTCCCGCCGAGTGAGTCTGCCCGGAGCCGACGAACTCTTCCGTACGACAGGGGGGATGGCGCTCCAGGCGTCCTCGCCCCGGCGACCGGCGGACCCCGAGCACGAGGAGGCCGCGGAGGACGCGGCGGACGGGCGGGTCCGCGAGGGCGAGCCGGTGGCCGCCGGGGAGGCCGTGGTGGCACCGCCGCGGCGTCCGCAGGAAGGTTCTGGCACGGTCGCCGCGGGCGCCCCTGCCGGGGCCGGCGGCCGTCGCAAGGCGGGCGGCCGGGGGCGCCGGCCGAGCGGCCGCGAGCGGCACGACGAGAAGATCACGGTCTACGTCTCCGCCGAGGAGCTGATGGACCTGGAGCACGCGCGGCTGGTGCTGCGCGGGGAGCACGGGCTGGCGGTGGACCGGGGGCGGATCGTCCGCGAGGCGGTCGCCGTGGTCCTCGCGGACCTCGAGTCCCGTGGGGACGCCAGCATCCTCGTCCGCCGCCTCCGAGGCCGCTGACCCCCTCCGGCCCCTCCCGCCGGGCCCGGCCCCGCACCCGCTGGGCCCGCCTCGCGCCTCTGGGACGCGCTCAGGCCCCTTCGGGCCCGCCGCCGGGCCTCTCTGGACCTTTACGCCCCCCGGGGCCCCTGGCGCCTCTGTGGGGGCTCGCCGGAGGGCCCGCCTCGCGTCCCCGGCCGGGCGGGAGCGCAAAGGGTGGGCAGGGCCCAGGTTTCGGGGCGCTGCCCCGGACCCCGCGCCTCAATCGCCGGCGAGGCTGGAACCGCCGGGCCCCGGTAAGGGCTCCGGTGGCGTGGGGGCGGGTTCGGGGTGGGTGGGGGATAGCCTGCGGGGGAACTGACCGAGTTGCCCGCACCCTGGACCGCGATGCCCCCGAACGACGCCCCGCCACCGGCCCGCCGCACCCTCGGCCGGGGTCCTGGCGCCCTTCCGTCCTCCAGGGAGGCCGGCCCGGAGGCACCCGGGGCAACGGCCCCCGAGCCGGACTCGGCGGCCCCGATCGGCCCGGGCCCGGTCCGTGCACGCGCGGCGGAACCAGTGCCCGGAGCCGGCCTGCTGGGAGCACCCGAGCCGGTACCGGTCCCGGAACCGGGCCCCCGGGGTGTGCCCGAGCCGGGGCTGGAACCCGTACCCGACGCGGCACCCGCACCCGACGGGGCGCCGGTGGGGGACGGGCGGTTCACAGTTCGGCTGGCGAATTTCGAGGGGCCGTTCGATCTGCTGTTGCAGTTGATCGCGCGGCACAAGATGGACGTGACCGAGGTCGCGCTGTCCAAGGTCACCGACGAGTTCATGGCGCACATCCGCGGCATGGGCGAGGAGTGGGACCTCGACCAGACGACCGAGTTCCTGGTCGTGGCGGCCACCCTGCTCGACCTCAAGGCGGCCCGGCTGCTGCCGGCGGCGGAGGTGGAGGACGAGGCCGACCTCGCCCTGCTGGAGGCCCGGGACCTGCTCTTCGCCCGGCTGCTCCAGTACCGCGCGTACAAGGAGATCGCCCGGATCTTCGAGGACCGGGCCGAGTCCGAGGGCAGGCGCTACCCGCGCACCGTCGGCCTGGAGGACGCCCTGGCCGGGCTGCTGCCCGAGGTGGTCATCAGCATCGGCGCCGAGGGCTTCGCCAAGCTCGCCGTCAAGGCCATGCAGCCCCGGGCCGCGCCCCAGGTGTACGTGGACCACATCCACGCGCCCCTGGTCAGCGTCCGGGAGCAGGCCGAGGTCCTGGTCGCCCGGCTGCGCGAGCTCGGCACGGCCGGCTTCCGGGAGCTGACGGCCGACGCCCCCGACACGCTGACCGTGGTCGCCCGCTTCCTGGCCCTGCTGGAGCTGTACCGGGAGAAGGCCGTGGTCCTGGACCAGGAGGAGGCCCTGGGCGAGCTGACCGTGCGGTGGGCCGGCGGCACCGCCGCCACCCCCCTGGTGACCGACGAATTCGATCAGGAGGACGCCGGATGAGCGTCGCGGAGCTGGAGCTCAAGCCCGCCCTGGAGGCGGTGCTGATGGTCGTGGACGAGCCCGCGACCGACGCGCACCTGGCCAAGGTGCTGGAACGGCCGGTGCGCGAGGTGGCGCTCGCCCTGCGCGAGCTGGCCGACGAGTACGCCGCACAGCGCCGCGGTTTCGAGCTGCGCCTGGTGGCCGGCGGCTGGCGGTTCTACACCCGGCCGGAGTACGCGGCCGCCGTCGAGGGCTTCGTACTGGACGGCCAGCAGGCCCGGCTCACCCAGGCGGCCCTGGAGACATTGGCGGTGGTCGCGTACCGCCAGCCGGTCAGCCGGTCCCGGGTCTCGGCGGTGCGCGGGGTCAACTGCGACGGGGTCATGAGGACCCTCCTGCAGCGCGGTCTGGTCGACGAGGCGGGCACGGAACCCGAAACAGGTGCGATCCTGTACAGGACGACGAACTACTTTCTGGAGCGGATGGGCCTGCGCGGCCTGGACGAGCTCCCGGAGCTCGCGCCCTTCCTCCCGGAGGCGGACGCGATCGAGGCAGAGACGCAGGAAGGTGTCCCGTCGTTCGATCCGGACGCTCCGGACACAGACGAAGACGACAAGACGACGGACATTTGATGCGAAGCAGCGGCGGCAACGGCGGCAACAGGAACAGCGGCGGCGGCGGTGGCGGCGGGCGTGGGAACGCCCGCGGCGGCAGCTCCGGCGGCGGCTACGGCCGCGGCGGCTCCGGCGGTGGCAGCGGCTCCGGCCGCGGAGGCTCGGGCGGCGGTTCCCGCGGCGGCAGCTCGGGCGGCTACCGCTCCGGCAGCGGCGGCAGCTCCGGCGGCGGCTACCGCAGCGGCGGCAGCGGCTCCGGCGGCGGCTACGGCCGCGGCGGCTCGGGCGGCTACCAGGGCGGCTCCGGCGGCTACCAGGGCGGCGGCTACCAGGGCGGTTCCGACTCGCGCGACCGCGACCGCGCGCCGGAGCCCCGCATCCGCAACCCCCGTCCCGAGGAGCGCCGCTACGACGTCGGCCCCGAGGGCGAGCGCAACGGCCGCGGCCCCAAGGCGGGCGGCGGCGCCCGTGGCGCGGCGGCCCGCGGTGGCGCCAAGGGCGGTCCCCGCTCCAGCTCCAAGACCCCTGGCATCGGCGGCGCGGGCGGCCCGCGCAGCGGTCCCGGCAGCCGCAGCGGCCAGTCGCGCCCCCGCGAGCTGGACGCGCGGATCGAGGAGCGGGTGCGCGACCGGTACGCCGACCGGCCCGTGATCAAGACCCCGAAGACCTTCCCGGGCGCCGAGCAGGAGGGCGAGCGGCTGCAGAAGGTCCTCGCCCGGGCCGGCATGGGTTCCCGCCGCGCGTGCGAGGAGCTGATCGAGCAGGCCCGCGTCGAGGTCAACGGCGAGATCGTCACCGAGCAGGGCAAGCGCGTCCAGCCGAAGGACGAGATCAAGGTGGACGGCCTGACCGTCGCCACCCAGTCGTACCTGTTCTTCGCGCTGAACAAGCCGGCCGGTGTGGTCTCCACCATGGAGGACCCGGACGGCCGCCAGTGCCTGGGCGACTACGTCAACAACCGTGAGACCCGGCTCTTCCACGTCGGCCGGCTCGACACGGAGACCGAGGGCATCATCCTGCTCACCAACCACGGCGAGCTGGCCCACCGCCTCACCCACCCGAAGTACGGCGTCACCAAGACGTACCTGGCCGCGATCACCGGCCCGCTGCCGCGCGAGATCGGCAAGCGCCTGCAGTCCGGCATCCAGCTGGAGGACGGGTACGCCAAGGCCGACCACTTCCGCGTGGTCGACCAGGTCGGCAAGAACTACCTGGTCGAGGTGACCCTGCACGAGGGCCGCAAGCACATCGTCCGCCGGATGCTGGCCGAGGCCGGCTTCCCGGTGGAGAAGCTGGTCCGCACGGCCTTCGGGCCGATCGAGCTGGGCGACCAGAAGTCCGGCTGGCTGCGCCGCCTGACCAACACCGAGGTCGGCATGCTGATGCGCGAGGTCGGCCTGTAGCCCCTGCGGCACCGCCGTCCCGAAGGGCCCTCCGCCGCGGCGGAGGGCCCTTCGGCGTGTCCGGACCGGGGCCGGTTCCGCGGCCCGCCGCGGCTCCCGGGCCCCGGTCGGCGACCGCTTTCCGTCCCCGTTCCGACCGCCGCAGCCCTTGTCCCGGCCCGCCCGAGTCTTTATAGTCATAGTGACCATAAAGAAGGAGGTGGGTGCGGTGGAGCACCACGACACCGCGGCCGCCGTGCGCCGGGCCCGGTCCCACGGGGGTGGGCCGGGTCCGGCGCGGAGGCCCCGATGAGCGCCGGGCGCCGGCCGGACGGGTACGACCCGCACGCCTTCGAACCGTTCGCGGTCACGGCCGACCTCGCCGTCTTCACGGTCCGCGGGGGCCTGCTGCACGTCCTGCTGATCCGGCGCGGCCAGGAGCCGTACGCGGGGGAGTGGGCCCTGCCGGGCGGCTTCGTGCTGCCGCGGGAGTCCGCCGAGGACGCGGCCCGGCGGGAGCTGGCGGAGGAGACCGGGCTGCCCGGGGCGCTGGTGGCCGGCCTGCACCTGGAACAGCTGCGGACCTACAGCGAACCGGACCGGGACCCGCGGATGCGGGTGGTCTCGGTGGCCTTCGCCGCCCTGGTCCCGGACCTGCCGGAGCCGCTGGCGGCCGGCGGCGGGGACGCCGCGGGCGCCCGCTGGGTGCCGCTGGACGGGGCGGGCCTGCCCCAGGGCCCGGACGCCCCGCTGGAGCTGGCCTTCGACCACGCACAGATCCTGGGCGACGCCCGGGACCGGGTCGGCGCCAAGCTCGAGTACACCTGCCTGGCCACCGCCTTCTGCCCGCCGGAGTTCACCCTCGGCGAGCTCCAGGGCGTGTACGAGACGGTCTGGGGCGCCGCCCTGGACCGGCCGAACTTCCGCCGCAAGGTACTGGCCACGGCCGGGTTCGTCGAACCCGTCCCCGGGGCGGCCCGGCTCACCGGCGGCCGCGGCAAGCCCGCCGCCCTCTACCGCGCCGGCCCCGCGGCCACCCTCCACCCGCCCCTGCTGCGCGCCCGCCCGGAAGGACGTACCCGATGACCCTGACCACCGCCACCAAGTCCGCGGCCACCGGATCGCTCCTCGGCCTGGCCCTCGGGGACGCCCTCGGCTTCCCCACGGAGTTCAACGACGTCCCGGCGATCCTCGCCAAATGCGGCCCCTGGCGGGAGATGGCGCTGCCGAAGCCGGCGATCGTCACCGACGACACGCAGATGACCCTGGCTCTCGGCCGGGCGCTGCGGACCGCCATGACCCGGGGCCTGCTCGGGCCGCTGCGGCTGGCCCGCCCGCTGCGGGAGGAGTTCGTCGACTGGTACCACTCGCCCGAGAACAACCGGGCGCCCGGCCGGACCTGCATGCGGGCCTGCATGCTGCTGGACGGCGACCGGGACTGGCGGGAGGCCAGCCAGGTCGACTCCAAGGGCTGCGGGGCCAACATGCGGGTCGCGCCGATCGGGCTGGTGCCCGGGCTGAGCGAGGAGCAGCGGGCCGGCGCGGCGCAGTTGCAGTCGGCCCTGACGCACGGTCACCCGACCGCGCTGGCCGCCTCCGACCTGACCGCTCGCGCGGTGTACTTGCTCGCCCAGGGGGCCGAGCCGATGGGCCTGGTCGGGCTGCTGCGCTCGTACGCCCTGGACAACCGCGGCCGGTACCACGAGCGGTGGCTGGGCGACCTGTGGGCCCGCGCGCACGACCCCTCGCCCACCGCCTTCATCACCCGCGGCTGGGACGAGTGCCTGGGGGCCCTGGACCGGCTGGCCGAGGCCCTGCGCCGGCCCTCGCCGGAGACGGACCCCTGTCTGACCACGGGCGCCGGCTGGATCGCCGAGGAGGCGCTGGCCACCGCGCTCCAGTGCTTCCTGCTCTTCCCGGAGGAGCCGCTGACGGCACTGCGCCGGGCCGCCTGCACCTCGGGCGACTCCGACTCGATCGCCTGCCTGGCCGGTGCCTTCGCGGGGGCCCACCTGGGCACCGCCGCCTGGCCGCGGGAGTGGGCGGACCGGATCGAGTACCACGGCGAACTGGTGACCCTGGGCGCGCTCTGGGACAAGTGACGGTCCCGGCCGGGCCGGCCGGGGCCGGCGGGCGCGTGTCGTGAGCGCCCCGGCCCGGCCGGACGGTGTCAGAGGGCCGCGGCCCGGCGGGTGCGGACCAGGAAGTCCTCCACGGCCGCCCGGTCCGGCTCGGCGGGCAGCGGCGTGCCCGCCGCGGCCTCCTCGGTCTCGGCGGACAGCCGCGCCATCCAGGCGTCCACCTCGGCCCAGCCCAGCTCCCCGCGCCGGACCGCCAGCAACTGCTCCCGGTACGGGGTCGCGTCCACCGACAGCCGGCCGGTGCGCAGCAGGTCCCGGCAGGAGAGCAGCAGCCGCAGCAGGTGCATCGCGTGCTTCCAGCGCGGGGCGCCGTGGGTGCGGACGTCCTGGTCCAGCTTGGCCCGCTGGCCGGCGGCGTACCGGCTGAAGGAGACGTGCGCGTGCCGGGACAGGAACGCCCCGCGCAGCGCGAGCAGTTCCTCGCCCACCGGCGTCAGCCGCTCCACGATCGGGGAGTGCAGGCACTCCAGGATGTTGGGGTTGGCCCGCAGGGCGAGCTCGCAGAAGCGCTCGAGCTCCCAGGAGAACTGCTCGTCCAGCGGGCCCTCCACATGGGTGGGCGGCTTCTCGAAGCGCCAGAACAGCGGCGTCGGGGCGAGGAAGACACCGCGCCGGTCGGTGTCGCTGCCCTCCGTCGCCAGGCCGAAGGCGCGCGACCCGGTCACGCACGCGTAGATCGTGTGGTCGCGCACCAGCGCCTCGGGATGCATGCCGGGCAGGCTACGCGGCCTACGCCAGCCGGATCTCCCCGTTTTCCACGGTGATCTTCTTCTCGGGCAGCGGGCGGGGGGCCGGGCCGGCCACCACCTTCGCGTCCGCGATGGCGTACTTGCTGCCGTGGCAGGGGCAGTCGATGGTGCCGTCGGCGACCTTGTTGACCAGGCAGCCGCGGTGCGTGCAGACGGCGCTGAAGGCCTTGAACTCGCCGGACTTCGGCTGGGTGACCACCACCTTCTGGTCGGTGACGACCGTGCCGCCGCCGACCGGGACGTCGGCGGTCTTCACCAGCGGCTCGCCGGCCGGCGCGGCCGAGGCGGAGTCGGTGGGGCTCGCGCCGGGGCTGCTCGCGGGGGCGCCCGGCTCCCGGCCGCCGGTCTCCTTCGTGGTGTCCTTCGAGGTGTCCGAGTCCCCGCAGCCCGCGAGGGCTCCGGTCGCCAGTGCGGCGGCGCCCGCGGCGAGCACCGCGCGGCGGTGGGTGTCTTCCAGCATGGCCGTCTCCTCAAGTCGTGTGTCGGCGGGAGCATCCTGGCGCCCCGGGCGGCCCAGGAGAAGCACCCGCCGCCGGGGACCGGGAGCGCGTCAGGGCGGGCGCGGCCCGCGGGTCACCCGACCGGCCGACAGTGGGTACCGGTCGCCGCCGCGGCCCGGGTACCGGCGGATGGCGGCGGGCCGGGACCGCGGGACGGGCCCGCCCGGGGCTCCGCCGAGTGGCGGGCGGCTGCCGGACGGGTGACATTGGCCGTGTCCCGAGGCCGGGCCCGTCCCGATCCGCCCGGCCCGGTCCCACGCACCCTGCGAAAGGCATGACGATGGCGGGAAACGACCTCGGTTCACTGCTGGGCGGTCTGCTCGGCGGCGGCTCCAACGCCTCCGGCGGCGGCGGGAACATCCTCGGCTCGCTGCTCGGCGCCCTCATGGGCGGCGGGGGTGCCGCCGGCGCCCAGGGAGCCGGTGGCGGCGGCAACCCGCTCGGCGGGCTGCTGGACATGCTGACCAAGTCCGGACTGGTGGACCAGGCGCAGTCCTGGGTCGGCACCGGCGAGAACCAGCCGGTCACCGGCGAGCAGGTGGCCCAGGCGCTGCCCGCGGACACCCTCCAGAAGGTCGCCGAGGACGCCGGGGTCAGCCCGGACGCGGCCGCCGACCAGATCGCCCAGGTGCTGCCGCAGGCGGTGGACAAGCTGACGCCGGAGGGCCAGCTGCCGAGCGGGTCGCTGGAGGACATCATCCGGCAGCAGGGGGGATGAGCTGGGGCTCCTCGAACGCGAGGACCCGGTGGGCCGCCACGGACGGCTTGCCGGGTCCTCGTCTTGGGGCCGGCGCCAGGGCTCGGGGGGGCTTCGGGCGGGCGGTCGGGATGTGCGGGTCCCCGCCGCTTGAGCGGCTGTGGCTGTCAGGCCCTGCGGCAGGCCCAACCCGGGGACAAGCGGCTTCGCCGTGACCTGCGGTCATCCCCGGCCCGGGCCTGCCTCCGGACCAGCCTGCCACA